>JBCDMB010000012.1 GCA_038744685.1 Verrucomicrobiota bacterium | reverse complement strand
CCTATGAGAAGTGGCCTTTTTTGGGTGAAAAGTTACCAAACCTAGAATTGGCCCCTTTTTTCTCGTAAGTCGTTGGTTTTCGGGTTTTTCCGCCCTTTTTCCCATTATTATGAGAATTACCAAACCTGATGAGAACTTGTATCACGCGAAGGCGTGCATGGCACGAGGGGTGGGATTCGAACCCACGACCGCCGGCTTAGAAGGCCGATGCTCTATCCAGCTGAGCTACCCCCGCAGACTTTCACCGTTATGGGTCCTTTCTTGTGGAAGCGGAAGGCTAAAAGTTAGTCCAGTAGGTGATCTGACCATTGGCCTAGATCTTCGGTGTGGCCTGATGAAAGATCAACGAGAAGTAGGGTCCCTTCTTCGATGCGGTAGATGGCCTCCTGGTGAAATTGTTTTCCCAGGGTGACCGCGCTGTCTGCATCGAGGACCGTCCAGCCGTGTTCCCAATGAGAGCCGTCGTGCGACATGCCCGTTATCTGGATCGGTTTTTCTCCAAGATCCAGGATGGCTCCGTAGAGCTTCCGGTCCTCTCTTTCATTGATTTCATCCTCCACGACTTTTCCGAACGGGTTGAACGCGGTGACGACGGAGAAATTGGGGAATGGGACTGGTTTCTCGGTCGTGAAGCGAATGACCCGATAGGCAGGATTCATCTGCGGTCGGTTGCTACGCTTCCTCTACGGCCAACTCAACCAGAAGGTCGCTTGCAATGGATTCCAGTTTCGCGCGGACCTCATCGATCGAAATTGGAGTTTGTGCGGTGAGAGTAGCTCTCGCGTGAAAGAGGAGGGTGCCCGAGTCGGCAGCGGCTTCGGTGCGAGTCGACATCGATTCGACGTTCAGGCCGAGCTTTGCGAGGGCACCGAATACCTCTGCAACGATACCGGGATGATCGGCTCCGACGAGGGACATGGCGATTCCGTCCTTTCCGGATGTGGCTGGTACCGTTCCTTCGGCAATGGTAAGATCAAGTCCGTCGATGCTGAAAAGGTCCTTTTCGAGCTCCTTTTGGAAGGTCTCCGGAACGCTTATCTGGAGGAGGCCAATGAAGCGTCCGGCCAGGTGGATGAGACGGCTCCGCTCCCAGTTTCCTTTGTGTTCAAAGACGCGACGGGCGAGTTCGTGAACGATTCCAGGTCGGTCGGGGCCACTGGCGGTGATGAGCAGGATGGAGGATTTCACAGTCGAAAAGGTAGGAGTTAGATCAGAGGCTTTGCAACCCTCGTGAAAAAGAGGGTGACAACGAGGCATCCTCTGGTTTCGGTGGTCGGATGGAGCGAGTGAAAATCTCTGACAGTCCTGCCGAGCCCGTTTTGATCGTTGGTTCGGTGGGTTACGACGATATCGAGACACCTTTTGGCAAGGATGAGCGCATTCTCGGAGGGTCTGCCTCCTTCGCCTCTCTTGCCTCGAGCTACTTCGCCCCTACGCGGATTGTTGCCGTGGTCGGAAACGATTTTGAGGATCGCGATTGGAAACAATTGGAGACGCACTCGGTCGATGTCTCCGGACTACAGGTGGATGAAAGTGGACCTACCTTTCGATGGACAGGTAAGTACGGTGAGAACTTTAACGATCGCGAGACCATTGATATTCAGCTGAACGTGTTTGAGTCGTTCAAACCCGTGTTGCCGGAGGCTTACAAGGGCACCCGTTACGTTTTACTCGGTAACATTCACCCTGCGTTACAAGCGCATGTGCTCGACCAACTGGAGGCCAAGGATGCTTTCATAGCTGCTGATACCATCGATTTGTGGATCAATATCGAGCAGCCTGCTTTTTTGGAACTGATTAAACGCATCGACCTTTTGGCAATTAATGACAGTGAGGCTGCATTGCTTACGGGGGAATCCAACGTGGTGAAAGCGGGCTCCGCACTACGGGAGTTAGGTCCTGAACACGTAATCGTGAAGAAGGGAGAGCACGGTGCCTACTATTTCTATGACGGTGGCATTTTCGCCCTGCCTGCCTACCCGGTAACGGAGCTGCGCGATCCGACCGGAGCGGGCGACACTTTCCTCGGTGCCTTGATGGGAAGCCTCGCTGCGGTAGATCGCAGTGACGTGTCTGCCGTAAAGACGGGGCTTCTTTATGGAACCGCAGTCGCCAGCCAAACGGTTGAGGCTTTCAGCTGCGATCGCCTCATTTCTGGCGGAGCTGAGACTATTGAAGAACGGGTGGCCCAGATCAGGGAGATGATTTCCTTGTAGGGAGGAAGAGCGATTTCTCGCTATGAAGGACGCGGGGAATGCAGAGAAAGTAGCCTTAGTCTGAAAACTTCGCGTCTGTAGGATGAGGCTTCACGCCTCGATAAAAAATCACTTTTCCACCATCCTTATCGAGGCGTAAAGCCTCTCCTACCGTTAGGACTCAACTGTGGCAGATCGCTGTTCAATGCCTGACAGCTTGCTAGATATGCTTTGAATCGTCGTGGTCTTTCTCCGCGTAACCTGACTCCTGGCGTGCGTGGTTGACCTTATTTTTGGCGAGGTAGGCGTTGTAGACGTCGTCTGCGGTCATCCCGAGGGCTTGTGCAGCCGAGATTAGGAAGTGGAAGAGGTCTACCACTTCAACGCGGGCATTTTGCTCGTCGAACTCCTGATATTTGGCCCACCACTTCCAAGGGACGGAATCGATGAGCTCTGCAAGCTCCTGTTGCATGGCGCGGGAATAGTTGAGCACCCACTCTGCCTTTTTCTCGTCGGTCAGGCCGTCGAGCGAAACGCCGATTCGCTCGTTGAGTTTTTCCTGCAGCGCAAAAATTTCCGTCAGTTTGTCCATTGCTGGAGTCAAGAGCGTCCGGTTGGGAAAAACAACAGTTACTTCGTTTTCACGGAGTTTCCACAGAGAAATCATAATCCTTCCACACAGGAGGAGTAGGATGCAGGGCGATGAAAACACTGATCCTCCTCTTCTTCTTCACCGTTCTAACGGTAGCCAGTGCCCAGGTCCTTCGCGAAGGGGCGACGCATGGCGCAACAGACGCCGCTCTAGACCAAACCGAGGCCCCATACTTCTGGATTCCCGGTAGTGACGAAGGACTCGACCTCCTGCCGCTAAAATCGACCTACGTAGATGTCCTGATCGAGGGTTATCTGGCGACCGTTACGGTTCGTCAGGAGTTTCGCAATGAGGGCGCTATCCCCATTGAGGCGATCTACGTCTTTCCGGGATCAACTCGGGCAGCAGTCAACGATTTGAGATTCGAGGTGGGTGAAAGGACGATCGTCGCCGAAATCAAAGAAAAAGAGGAAGCAAAGAAAACCTATGTGCAGGCGAAGACCGATGGAAAGAGGGCCGTCCTTCTCGAACAGCACCGTCCCAACGTATTTCAGATGAACGTTGCCAACATTCTCCCGGCCGATTCGGTCGTCGTGGAGCTGCGTTACACCGAAACTCTTCCGCGGGTGGAGGGCGATTACGAATTCGTCTATCCGACGGTCGTAGGTCCGCGCTATTCCGAGGACCCGGTTTCAGGAGAGGGTGGCGCAACGGATTGGATTAGCTCCCCCTTTCTTTCCGAGGAGACAACGGTTACTCCTCCGAAGTTTCAAATTGAGTTGGAGATCGTGCAGGGGCAGCCCCTTGAGCGGGTTGGATCGCCAAGCCATTCCATCGATGCCGAATTCGTGACGGAAAATCGTGTTCGGACTCAACTGGTCACGAGCACAAATCGAAACGATGATCGGGACTTCATCCTTCGTTACTCGCTTGCTGGTAAAGAACCGCAAGCGAGTCTGTTGTTGAAGGAGAGCGAAAACGGGGGCGGGTTCTTTTTGCTGAACATCGAGCCACCTGTTCGTGCAGGCTCCCACTCTGTCGTTCCTCGAGAATACCTCTTTCTGATTGATGTTTCGGGTTCGATGAATGGATTCCCGCTTTCGATTTCGAAGGAGATCATGAATGACTTGATAGGCGGTCTCGGCCCTTCCGATTCGTTCAACATGATCGCGTTTGCAGGAGGTTCTGAAATCTTCTCTAAAGGAGGTTCCGTCTTTGCGGATGACCGTATGAAAGCTTCTGCTGCGCATTGGCTCAATACGCTTACCGGCGGCGGAGGAACCAGTTTGCTTCCGGCTCTGAAGCGTATTCTCGTCGAACCCAAGCGGGAAGGCGTTTCTCGGACGGTTGTGGTGCTCACCGATGGTTATGTAACGGTGGAGCAGCGAGCCTTTGCTCTCGTCCGCGACCACCTCGGGAAGGCTAATCTTTTTGGTCTGGGAATCGGGAGCTCGGTGAATCGTTATCTCATTGAAGGTTTGGCGAGAACTGGAGGTGGGGAAGCCTTTGTCGCGACGAATCCAAAAGAGGGAAAGGGAGTCGCGAAAGAACTTGTCTCGCTGATCAAAAATCCCGTTTTGACTGACATTTCCGTCGAGTTTGGCGACATCCGTGTGTCTGACCTGCTTCCTTCCCAGCAGCCGGACCTTTTTCTGGCGAAGCCTGTTCGGGTGATGGGTCAGTTTCAGGGTCGGCCGTCAGGCTCTGTGGTTGTGAGTGGCAAGCAGGGCAGTGTGGATTACCGAGAAGAGATCGACCTCTCCTCTGTTCCTGCCAGCGAATCCAGCTCCCTTGATATACTCTGGGCTCGGGCCAAGATCCGCGAATGGATGGATCAACTTGCCTATCGGAACGAATCGGAGATCCGCCCCTTGATTGTGGAGCTGGGTCTTTCCTATCGCCTCCTCACCGCCTACACCTCATTCGTGGCAGTGGAGCAGGAGATCGTTCGCAAAAAAGTGAACGCAGTGCCAGTGAAACAGCCTTCCCCTTTACCGAAGGGGGTGAGTGCACTTGCAGTAGGTGCGGGTGTGCCGGCATCTCCTGAGCCCACGACGATCGGATTGTTTCTCATTGCAGTAGGAGTCCAAGGTTTTGGTCTCTGGAAGTGGAGGGAAGGGCGAAAAGAATGATTCAACGGTTACCCTTTTCCAGCGTTCTTTTGGGAAGTGGCGTCCTGCTTCTTATCCTGCCCAGTGGGTGGTGGTATCTGCAACGAATGACGGATGGTTCTGATGAACCTTACGGGGTAATCGCTTTGATTAGTTGGCTTTTCTTTCTTCCTTGGATGCGTTGGGTGGCGGATTTTCGGTCAGGAACTCTACTGTCTCGCAAGGAGGCCGTGATCGCCTTGATCCTTGGAGGAGCAGTTGCTTTTATTCCAGGAATCCCAGCACTCGTAAGAGCAGGATTGCTGGTTGGGGCGATCTCGCTACTGGCGCTAAAAAAAGGAATGCCTCCGGGTGCCACCATTCTCGGACTGATCAGTCTCCCGATCCTCGCGAGTCTCGATTTTTACATCGGTTATCCCTTGCGTTGGGTGTGCGGCTGGTTGGGCACTGAGGGGCTTCAGTTCTTCGGCCTTCCGGTCGTTCTTGAGGGGATTACCATGAGTATCGAGGGGAAGGAGATCGTGATTGATCGACCTTGCGCGGGGCTTCAATACCTTTGGTTTGGTTGGCTGGTGTCGGGCTGTGTGACCTCTTTTCAGCGAATGGGAAGGAAAATGGTTCTCGTTGGATCTCTGGCAACGGGATGCCTCCTGTTCCTCTCCAATGTAGTGAGGGTGGTGACCCTTTTTCTTCTCGAGTGGAAAGGTTGGGGTGGACCGATTGCGCATGAAACTGCCGGGCTAGTGATCTTTGCAGTGGCCCTTGTGATGATTGTTGGGGTTCTTCGAAGACTGGATCGGAGGGACCAAGGGGTTCTGGGTAGAACCCAGACGAGACCACACTCGAGAATCGTTCGCGCAGAGAGAGCCGGATTCGGATTGGCTTTCGCTGTGTTTGGATTCGGTCTACTTTCGTCGGGCGTTTGGGCAACCCGGTTCGTGGTGAAAGCGGAGGCCTTAGCTACAGGGGCGGATGCCTCTACGGAATGGTCGGCGAGCAGTGACGGAAGATACTTGCTACTGGAATCTTTTGAGGAAGGTGGGATACCTGTTCGCTTATACCAGGATGACGAAGCACTTCTTCTGGTGCGGCACGTAGAGAAGCCGACTCGCAGGCTTCACCCTGCTGACGATTGTTTCCGGGGAGCTGGTTGGGGAATTGAGAATGGGACTCTTTGGAAAGATCCATACGAGCGAAACTGGCGCCGTTTCTATGCAACGAAGGATGGCAACGAGCTTGAGATCAGGCAACGGATTGAGGGAGCCGATGGTTGGAGTGGAACCGATGTGTCACAGTGGTATTGGAATGCCGTGTTAGGAAAAACGAAAGGTCCGTGGAAAGCATGGGTAGTTGTCCGGGAGAGAGCCGCAAGTAGGGAAAGGAAGCTTGATCCCCACGAGTCTCTCTAGCCAGAACCAGCCCTTCATGCGTTATCGGGAGGATGATATTCTGGCTCTCACCGCTCCAAAATGAGTTAAAACCTTGTAAATAAAAGAGTAGTTGGTAGGTATGAAGGCTCGCAAAAGCCCTTTATGTCTGTCCGTAGTCTAGCGAAGGCCTTCGTTCTCGTTTTGATCCCGCTCATGCTCGCTGCGGGCTTTGTTGTGTCTGGGCAGGATGAGTCGGATACTCTTCTCCTGCGCGCCCGCGAACTCCGGCAGGCACAGGTTTATCTCGAGAGTGTTCGTTTTTATCGGGCCTATGTTGATGAGAATCCCGATGATTTAAATGCCCGGATCGAGTTGGGTGAGCTTCTCTTGGTCTTAGATGAACCTGTCGAAGCGGCAAACCAAGTGATCCCGATCCTGAGGGAAGATCCCAATCGCGTTGAAGCGAAGAAAGTCTTTGAAGACAGTTTGGTGCTGATTGAGCAGTCTCTGGATACTTCTAACAATCTAGGAATATTACAGATCGCCCGCCTTCATCGTGCGGCTGGAGACAGGGTTCAAGCGGAAGCCAACTACAGAAACTTCCTTGAACGAGTCCCGGATGATCCAATCGCTTTGCATGAATTTGCCCAGATGACTTATGATGGCGGAAGCGAGGACGAAGGGTTATCTCTCCTCGAAGAGGCGATCCTCCATCAGAGTGAGACAGAGCTCCGACAGGAGCTTCTTTTGAAAAAGGCGATCTGGCTCTCCTACGAGATGGAGACGATGGATGACTCCGTTGAATCGTTCGAGGGCATTTTGGAGGAGTATCCCACTCTGGCAGAAGCTCACATTCGTTTGGGGGATCTTTACCGCTTTAGAGGCGATTACGAAGACGCTGGCAGATCTTACCTTGCAGGTATCCAACATGGTGGACGGGACGATCGGGCGATAGAGGGATATTATTTGGTACTTTTGAGAACTAGGGCTTTGGAGCATGCCAGAAAGGCTAAAGTGTTGGGAGAGTTTCCAGAGGCATCCTCGTTTTACAGCCTTCATTTCAAAGAAATGGAGCTCACCCGGCAGCGTCTTGCAGAGATTGAGTTACTGGAGGCGCGAGATCTTGCTTCTCCGGAGCAGCGTCAGGCGGCGGAGTTTTTTAGAAGGTTTCTTGCAGAGACTCCAGACGAAGCTGACATCCGGTTGGAGTCCGCCCAGACGTACGCCGAGATGGAGCAATATCGCCTGGCGACTCAGGAGATTGCGGCTGCGATCGCTCTCCGTCCCTCAGACAAGGATTTGCAGCTACAGTTGGCCAGGTTTCAGACTTACGATGCGGACATGATTGATGATGCAGGTTCCACGTTGGATGAAATAGCGGATTCTTTCGGGCCTGATGCGGAGGTCATGGCCCTTCGAGGTGATGTCTATCGGTTTCAGGGAGACTACGTGGCAGCGAGCCGTGCCTACCGGGAATCTTTCGCGACCAATCCAAACGATCCTCGGGCGTTGGCCGGTGTCGAGGCGATTGGATCGATTTTCCGGCCGGAGTTTTTTGGAGGCATTGGGCTTACCAGGGACTGGTCGTCCGACTACGACCACTTCAACCTGGACCTCGGAGCGAGGAACGTGTTTTCGGGGATCGAACATCAGATCGATATCGGGTATCGGTTTCTCTACTACACCCAACCGACCTCGACCCAAAATCCAGCACTTACGAACCGCACGAAGGATGTGACAGGCAATGAATTGTATGCTTCGGCTTCGGGACCGATCGAGGGACCGTGGTCCTATTTAGCCACTCTTGGCGGCGTGTTTTATGACAATGTAGACGGCACCGTTCTCGGACGACTCGGTATTGGTTACTCCACCAAACAGTTGGCAGCGGTTTTCGGTTTTCGGAGACGGGAGGCGGTCTTTGAGCACTATGATCTTAGTGCTCTCTTGGACGAAGTGCGGACCAACGATTTTTATGGTCAGGCGATCTACGTCATCGAAGGAGACGAAATTTGGGAGCGGTGGCAGATCGAAGGCTTTGGAGAATCAGGTTGGTTTTCTGACGGAAACTATCGCACTAGGCTCATTGGAACAGTCCTCAATCGCATGATTGATGAACCAGATCAGGCTCTCAAAGTCGGTTTGCGTGGTTTGTGGCTCAATTATGACGATGAGTCGGCGAATTACTTTTCACCATCGGACTACTACGGCGGAGGAGTAACGGGTCGCTATGACCGCAGGATTGCGGATGACACGAATGGTGGAATTACAGGCACCGTACTCTGGATTGAACAAGTGGAAGAGTTCGACATAGCGATTGGCGGCTATCTGGACCACCAGATTTCTGAATCTTCCCGTGCAAGTGTTCGTTTGGACTATGGTGAGTCGACATTTCAACAAGGAGATATTCGTTCGTTTAGTGGCCGGGCAGAGGTCCAGATCGTGTTTTAACGGTGAAAGGCTTTATTTTCAAAACAGTTGTACTCGGAGGGATAATCCTCTTCCTCACGGTAGTGGCACTTGCGATATGGCTCCTGATTTACAGAACGGATCATGAGTGGTCAAAATACCTGGCGACGGCAGCATTTGTTTTCATTATTGGTTTTGTATCGATTTTGATACTACGGATTCTGTTCTTTGCCCTGTTCTCGATCGTTCACCTTATTCTTTATCGAAGGAATTTAGCAGCGGATGAGAAGAGTCATCGCTGGGAGGGTCGATCCAAACCATTCATCTCGATCATAGTCCCGGCCTACAATGAAGAAAAGGTAATCGCTCCGGCAATCCGTTCGCATCTGAAGATGGACTATCCTGCTTTTGAAGTGGTCGTAGTCGACGACGGATCATCCGACCGCACAACCGAAATGGCTAATGAAGTAGCGGAGGAAGATGGTGCGGGTAGGGTGCAGGTTCATAAGATTCCAAATGGTGGAAAAGGGAACGCACTGAACTTTGGAATTCAGGCAGCCAAGGCCGATTTGGTCCTTTGCGTCGATGCGGACAGTCGACTGGATCCGGATTCTTTGAATTATGCGATTCGGCATATGAAAGACCCGCAGGTGGCTGCGGTTGCCGGAAACGTAAAGGTCCTGAACCGACACAAGATACTAACGAATCTTCAGGCTTTGGAGTATATCATCGGTCAGAACTTAATGCGTCGAATTATGGGTCTCTTCAACTGTGTTGGCATCGTTCCGGGGCCCTTTGGCTTGTTTCGCAGGCAGGCTTTGGAAGACGTGGGCATGTATACTGACGATACGTTTGCCGAAGATTGTGACCTCACATTGCGGCTGCTTGCGAAAGGATGGAAAGTGGTTGACGAGATCAATTCGGTGGTGAGAACCGAAGCTCCTGAGGAGCTTTTTCCCTTTATCCGCCAGCGCTACCGATGGACAAGGGGGGTGCTTCAATCCCTTCGGAAACACAAGAGTGGATTTACTGGCCGCATGGGACTTCGCATGTGGTTTGTTTTAATAAATATGTTTTTTGATGGGGTCATTTGGCCGGTAGCGAATCTTCTGGCCTATGCGTGTGTGTTCTACTTGATCCTTGAGTTTGGGCTCGTGACTTACCTGGTCTTTTGGTGGATCCATTTTACCCTTCTCGACATGGGGTTGGCTCTCTTGTGTATCGCGAGTGAGAGGGAAACTGCCCGGCTGGTGATTTACGTTTTGATCTACCGACTCTTCTTTCTCGTGGTCATGGATGTATGCAAACTACTTTCGTCACTAGAGGAAGTGTTCCACGTAAAAATGGGTTGGGGGAAATTGGAGCGAACTGGCTCCGACGGATCCCGAAAAAAGGGTGGAGCACCTACTGAACCTGCAAAAGAGGCCGTTGCTGTATGATTCCCTTTGAACTCCGCGATTTCATAAACACGATGTCTCTGGTCATCTTCGGCGGGGTGGTGGTTTCCAGTGTTTTCGCGTTTTTCGCCTACTGGCTCGCAATTGATCGCAAGAATCGGCAGGAGAGGATGGAAGAGAAGCGTGAGCCCAAGAGTTCTGCTTAGCAGAAAACAATGAGTCGAGCTTCAAAGACTTCGGAATCGATACCTCAGCAAGCAGGTTTTTTTGGTATTTTCATCGCCGCACTGCTGATTCTGGCAGCTTGCCTCTGGAACTACTGGTATCTGATCATCGAGACGAACGACCGGATTCCAGAGAGGTTTCAGGCTCTAGTGCCGAGCAGCTCGGCGTTTAAGGAATACGAGCAGAAGCTGCAAATCGGAATCTATGACTCGGCATCCACCCGCCGGCTCTATCGGGCGGTGCGGTTCGATTACAGCAGGGTTATGGCCACTTGGGAGAATTTTCTGCGGAGTATTGGTTTTGCTCACCGCCAGTTCTTCAAAATTGACGAGATCAAGCAGTTCGACCTAGTCATCCTTCCTTTTACTTCATGTCTGAGTGATTACGAGTCCGATCAAATCAAGGAGTTTGTTTCTGAGGGAGGATCTCTGTTCATGACCGGTGCCGTGGGCTCAAGACATGAGGATGGAATCTGGAGAGATGAACCCGTATTCGGAGACATTGTGGGGGCTCGATTCGTTGGAAACGCAAATCCATCTCCTTTGGGTCCCGCTCGCCTTGAATTGAATCGTAACCTGCCTGTCTCGTTGCGATGGACGCCGAGGAAAAGTCTAGAGATTCCGACTTACAATGAGGTCCTCGTGACAAGGCCAATTGGCACGCGGATGAAGACGGTTGCCACGGCACCTTACTACCGTGGCGAGGATTCTTTCGATATGCTGACGGCTTTTTGCTATGGGCACTATCTAGGAGGACGTATTGCGTGGTCTGGATTTCGGATTGGCGCTTTTCAAACAGGAGATGAGACGGCTGAAAGGGCGTTTCGGGAATTGTTTTCGAATGTGCTGGCGCATTTAACAGATCGTCCAAGAGTCGTGACTCCCACATGGCCAGAGGATAAATCTGCAGCTATGGCCACAATTGTTAAGGTTCCGGAGGAAGATCCTTACCGTTTTGTGGCCGAGGCGACTCAGCAGAAGAGGCCGGTTTCTTTGCTGGTTACTCCCCGCGAGGTGCGGCAACTGGGTGAGCATGCGGGTCTTGGGTCTTTGGATATTGAATGGATTCTCCATTTGGACGAGGGGTATATGGATACTCTCCAATCTCCGGCTCCAGGATGGTTGGAAGGTTTGCGAGCTCAGGTCGGGGAAAGTCTTAACGCAGAAATTCAAGGAGTAAAGATCGATGGTTTGCGCTCCCGGGAAGCAGCACTTCTGGCTTTAGGAGCTGGTTTTTCTTATCTATTGGCTCCTCCAACGAACAATATCGAAGAATACCCTGAGATTTACGCTTCCTCACGCAAGGCAGGGCCCCTTGAGTCACCTACCGTTCTTTCCCTTGCCCCTTATCGGACCACGGTTCCTGAAAGTATCTCGCCGACAGACTGTTTCTTTGTTCTTCTCGATGGGGATAGGTATCTCGAGACTGACGAATTTAAGCCGGAAGGCGTTTCACCGAGTGATGTATGGTTCACGCTCCCAATCGAAATCGTCAACTGGCGATCCGACCGAAACTCAGTGGTCATGAATGAACAATTTCTTCCGAATGATCGGTTGAGTCTTAGTATTAGTAACGGGTCCTACACAGAGTTTACCGATTTTCCGTTCACGATCCGTTTTGATAGGCCTGTTGAAAAGGTGAATATATGGCCCAAAGCTGTTGGGCTAAAGCCACCGAAATTGCTTTCGAGAAAAGGGCAGAACTGGACCTTTTTGATTGAGAAATTTCAACCTGGGCGGACGTTGGAATATATTTTTACTCCGTTGGGAGAAGGTGAAGAAGCTTCCACGCCAGTCGCGTTTCAGGTGGAATAGACTCATAGGTCGATTTTCAGAGTCGAGTTGTTGTCAGTTGGAGGATGATTAGCGGTGTTATTTTGGCTCACCCTAGTGTCGATACCGATTCTACTGGCAGTGTCTCTTCGCCATTGGGTCCGGGTAGTCTCGAAGAAGAATTTGGATGCTTCAGAACTTCCCGGTTTGGTCCATCCCTCTAGTGATCTGTGCAGCATGTATCGCTACGCTTCTTGGATTCTTGTCAATGTGACTAGAAATCTGAACTGAGAACCTTTAATTTTTTGCGATCAACCTTCTCGATCCAAAATAGTCTTTACCGTCGCGAGATCCTTTTCCATCCGAAGGAGGGTTTGTTTTAAATCTGTTTTTGGGAGTTTTGGGTCGGGAAGGGCCGAGAGTTCCTGCATCGTCGAAACGATAATTCCAATGAAGAGATTCAGGATCGTGAAGGTAGCGACGATAATGAATGGAACGAAGAACGCCCAAGACCACGGAAAGGTCTCCATGACCGGCCTCACAATTCCCATCGACCAGCTTTCCAGGGTCATGATCTGAAAGAGAGAGAACAGGCTCGCGCCCAAGGTACCAAACCATTGGGGGAACGCGTCTCCGAAGAGGTTGGTCGCCAGCACTCCCATTGTGTAAAAGAAAATGCTCATCACGAGGATCACGCCGGAGAGACCCGGGATTGCATGGATGAAGGCAGCGACGACGCGTTTGAGACTGGGCACCGCCGTCAAAAGGCGGAGGACCCGCAGAATTCGTAACGACCGGAGAACGGCCCACGGTCCAGCACCCGGTACCAGTGCTACGGCAACCACCAAAAAGTCGAACCAGTTCCATCCGTTTCGGAAATAGTGAAGCCGATAGGCAGCTAGCTTTACCCCGATCTCTACAAGAAAAACGAGAAGACAGAGCTTATCGATTACAATCAGAATCACCCCAAAGCGATCCATTGCCTCGCTGGACGTCTCCATTCCCAGGACCAGTGCATTCACGAGAATCACTCCGATAATGAATCGCTGCACTCGCTTTGATTCGACCCACTTGGCGAGGCGTCCACGCCAAGATGGTAGATCAGGATGAGATGCGAGGAGAATCAGTTCTTTTTCATTCATGGAGATTGGAGATGCTCATTTGCGCCGGACGATCCACGCAGGGAAGCATGCAGTAGATGATTGCCCCACATGGGGCTCCTTTCCAGTGGAAAAGTATGGCCTCTATACGGACTACAATGGCAGAACGGTCATTGGCAGTCCGTTTGGTATTACTTCGCTACTTAAATAGAACATACTCGGGATTCGATATCGGGATCGAAATCGGGTCTCGAGTGCTTTCGATAGCGATACCGATTTCGATTTCGATTTTTGCGAGCATGCTTTGTATCAGGCGCGGTTTAATAACCGAGTGGAATTTCTTAGTGATTTACTGAGTAATCAAAACGGCTTCACATGGGGTTGGCCGGACCAAACTGGGAACTAGTAGTAGTCTCCGTGGCGGTAATTCCATGAGTTAAAATTGTCAGAGAGGAGCATTTGAATCCGTTCGCAATCGAGACCTTTGCGAATGAGCACCGGGCAGTTTTCCTCGAGGCGGGTGTCTTCAGGCTGTTCAGGGACTAATTGGCCGGTCCTATCGACCATGGAGACCATCACACCTTGTTCATACCGAGTTTCGAGAGTCGCTTCCGGTTGAATACCACGGACGTAGTCGTCCGCCTCGATCCGCAGATCGACTCCCTCTTCGATTGCCGAACCGATTCCTGAAATTACACCGCGGTTGCCCTGACCCGAGGGATTTGCCGATGAGGCGAAAACGAGTTTTCTCCCGTCATCCCACAACATCCTACAAACATTTTCTGAAGGCACTCCAAAGCGAACTACAAAGCAGGACGTCTGCCTTGCATCCATCATTAGTGCCTTAGAACCCTCTGGGACATACCTATCGATCGAGTCACCTCTCCACGGCAAGATACATCCAAGCAGAATGTCTTTTTCCCAGCAGGTGGTATATAACTTTTGTATTTGAGGGTTCAACTCCGCGAGTTCTTCGAGCTGCTCAATTGAGGAGCATAAGACGACGCCTGGCTTATTTCTTTTGCGATTCTTGACCCGAAACTTGCGCTCTAGACCTTTGCGATCGGTCGTCATAATGATATAACCAACCTTGGTAGGCGATACGATGACGCCTCCTTCGCGAGAGATGACCTCACTTCCCAATCGTTCTTCAATATTACCGCCCCAGCGGAGGAGGTTACTCGATTCGCTATTTTCCATAGTCATTTGAGAGAAAAATTAAAGTATGCTGATCCTTCAAAGGGTGTGTAGCACCCGTCAGAAAAGCAGTAAAACCCAATTTCAACTCACAGGGCGTCTTTGCCGACCAGCTAGGAAAACATAGGCTGCTCCAGAGAAAGTCGCTGGAGCGGGCAAATCGTCTGGACTTGGAATCCATCATCTCCCTCCAGAAGCATCCTTGAGAACCCTAGCTAAATAGGTCCAGTTGATTGTCGGATAGAGACGGTGTTTTCTCTCTGCGACGGGTAGTCAAGGGTGGGGCATCCGAGGCGATGTGGCCACCCTCGAGAGTTTCAAGGATTTGTTTGGCACGATCAACAACGGGTTGAGGGATTCCAGCTAGCCGCGCTACTTGGATTCCATAGGATCGGTCTGCTGCACCGGGGATTACCTGTCGCATGAAGACAATCTCATCGTTCCATTCCTTCACCGCTACCGAGAAGTTCCGTAGTCTTGGCAGAGTTTCGGCGAGTTTGGTCAACTCGTGATAGTGTGTGGCAAAAAGAGTTCTCGGACCGCTTTCCCGATCGCCGTGAAGACTTTCGATTACCGCCCAGGCAATCGATAGCCCATCGTAGGTGCTGGTTCCGCGCCCGATTTCGTCGAGAATAACGAGCGAACGCTCCGAAGAATTGTTGAGGATGTTGGCGGTCTCGTTCATTTCGACCATGAAGGTGCTGTGACCCCTTGCCAGCTCGTCGCTCGCTCCCACTCGGGAGAAAATGCGGTCAATCCAGCCAACTCTGCACTCCTCTGCAGGAACCCATGAGCCGGTGTGGGCGAGAAAGGCTATCAAGGCCACCTGCCTTATAAAGGTGGATTTTCCGGCCATGTTTGGCCCTGTAAGAACTGCGATTTGCTCTTTCACGGATGAAAGCGAACAACTATTCGGAACAAAACTGTCCGATCCGGCTATACCTTCCGGTGAGTGACGAAGTGACTCCTCGATGATGGGATGCCGACCGTTGATTACTTCGATTGAGGTGCCTGTATCGACTACGGGTCTCACATAGTCGCGTTGGCGGGCGAGCTCTGCCCAAGCAATCAGCAGATCGCATTCCGCAAGTGCTTCCGCCGCCTGTGTCAAACGATCCGCTTCCCGCAAAACAGCCTCGATGAGATCCCGAAAGAGTTCTTCCTCAAGCTCGATTGCCTTGCCCTCCGCATTCAAGATTTCCTTCTCTTTCTCCTTGAGTTCGACTGTGTAGTACCGCTCCGCGTTTGTCATCGTCTGCTTTCGCAGGTAGTCGTCCGGCACAAGAGAAAGATTCGCCTTTGTGACTTCGATAAAGTAGCCGAAGCTGCCGTTGTACTTGATACGAAGATTCTTTATCCCGGTTTTTCTCCGTTCCTCCTGTTCACGATCCGATACCCAGGTCCGTGCGTTCCGCACCAGAGATCGCAGGCGATCCAGTTCCGGATCATAACCGTCCCGGAGGACACCTCCTTCATTGAGCGAGCCGGGCAACTCGTCAGAAAGGGTTTTCTCGAGCGTCGTCCGAAGATCCGAAAAGTCTCCAATCCGTCTTGCGATCTTCATTGCTTCCGGTTGCGAGAGACGATTGAGGAAACCGGCGATTTGAGGGAGTTGTCGTAAGGTGTCGCGAATACCACCGAGTTCCCGCGGGTTTCGAATCTTGTTCTGTAATCTTCCTAAAATGCGCACTAGGTCGCGAGTCTGTCGGAGTAAGTCGCGAATTTCCGCCGCTTCGATGGTTTGGTCGTGGAAGAGGCCAACAAGCGATTGCCGGCGGCCGAGTTCACTGAGGTCATGAACAGGGTTTGCAAACCAACGCTCAAGCAGTCGCGATCCGGCAGCGGTGACACAGTGATCGAAGCAATCGATGAGAGACCCCTTGCGACCGCCCTGTGTGACGGAAAAAATCTCAAGGTTTCTGAGCGTTGAAGAGTCAAGGAGGACCGTGTCACTGAGGCGTCTCCACCTCAAGAATCGTAGATTACCCGGTTGTGCCCGAAGCATCTCAGAGGTGTAGCGAATCAAAGTGGCAGCGGGCCCAAGGCCAGGGTGGTCTGCTGCGATTCCAAATCCATCGAGTGAAAGCGCGCCTAGGGTTCTGGCTACCTCTCCTGCGGGATCGCGGCTTTCGGTTTCTTCACGATCAAGCTCGGTTACCGTGGAATTGCGAATGAGCCAATCGAGATCTTCTGGAAGGTTCCCGCGGTTCAGGTGTGAGGGAATAAGGATTTCGGTCGGGCCTAGTGCGTCGATACAACTGACGAGATCCTCAACGTTCGTTTCGCTGGCGATCTCAAAGAGACCTGCAGACAAATCGAGCCATGCAGCGTGAAGGCCTCTTTTATCCCAGTTGATCGAGGCGAGCCACGCTCCAGATCGGGGATCGAGTTGCTTGTCTTCAAGAACCGTTCCCGGTGTCAAAATCCGGGTGAGTGCACGTTCGACTAATTTGCCTGCCTTGGGCACCTCGGTTTGCTCGCAAATGGCGACTTTGAGCCCAGCATCGAGAACCTTTTGAATGTAATTATCCGCGGCGTGATACGGAATGCCTGCCATAGGCATGTCGTGGCGTTTGGTGAGAGTGATCCCAAGAACTCTGGCACCCGTCTCGGCGTCCTCCTCGAACATTTCATAAAAGTCACCGAGACGAAACAGGAGGAGACAGCCTTCCGGCAGGTCTTTCTTGACCGAACGATATTGCCTCATCATGGGCGTTTCCTTCTTGGCAGTCATCCGGCCCCTGTCTCTACTGATTGGCGTTTTGCATGGCGATCAATCAAGAGACTTCCATTTCCGTTCCAAATCGCAAAGGGAAAATCAATGCGAGGGTCCTGTCTGAAGGTTTAGGGGAGGTCCAGCGTCCATTGGTAATTTTGCATGGGCTTCTTGGCTCCTCTCGCAATTGGTTGAGTGTGGGGAAGGCACTTGGCGAAAAGCGCCTCGTTTACGGGCTTGATCTTCCGGATCACGGCGAGTCGGAATGGAGCGATAGTCCTTCTTTTGAAACTATGTCGGAGCGGATTGTCTCTTGGTTAGACGAAGAGAAGATCGAGAAAGCAGACTGGCTAGGGCACAGTTTGGGAGGAAAGGTCGCTATGAGGATTGCCTCCTATTTTCCCGATCGCGTGGAAAAACTGGTGTTGGCAGACATTTTTCCGCGGGTATACCCGCCGCATCACGCGAAGGATTTCACTGCGATGGAAAGATTGGATGTCGCGAACCTACCAGACCGAAAAACAGCGGATGAGCATCTGAGCCAACTGGTGGCGGACTGGGGTCTACGACAGTTTCTCCTTACGAATTTGGAGCGGAAATCGGACAGCGGATTTAGATGGATCGTCAATTTGGAAGGCTTGCGTAGTAACCTCCCGACTCTGGCAGGATTGCCCTACGAAGATCGGGAGCCGCTAGAGTGTCCAACTCTTCTGATTTACGGCGGGCGTTCCGACTTTGTGCGACAGGAGGATCTTGAGGAGGCAGGAGAATTCTTTTCTGACGCACGTGGTGCGCGACTCGCCAATGCCGGGCACAACCTCCACGTTGAAGCAAAGGAGGAGTTTGTCAGGGTGGTGAGAGAGTTTTTGGAGGGATGAGAAGAGCCTTTCTAGATAAAGGTAGGTTATCTGACCAGTTGTTGCGTTCCAAGGCTGACACTACGGTAAGTTTCCGACGACCTTCTATTAAACCGCGCCTCATACAAAGCATGATCGCAAAAATCGAAATCGAAATCGGTATCGCTATCGAAAGCCCTCGAGACCCGATTTCGATCCCGATATCGAATCCCGGGTATGTTCCATTTAAGCAGCGAAGTAATAAGGTCCCCGTCGCATTTCCATTCGCGAACTTTTGTTTGTCCAAGTTGGCATGCTAGAGCATCTGCCGCTTTTAGTGGGGTTTTTCGTTGTTGCGTTGCTTTACTCATCAGTTGGTCACGGAGGTGCTTCTGGATATTTAGCGATCATGGCGATTGCCGGGTTTGCCCCAGAGATGATTCGTCCAACGGCTCTCGTCCTCAATATGGTTGTTTCTCTGGTGGGAACCCTCGCATTTCTCCGCCGTGGATATTTTTCGGGAGGTCTTTTCTGGCCGTTCCTCTGCGGTGCTGTCCCTTTTGCCTTTCTGGGTGGTACTTTGGATCTTTCGTCCGGAGTTTACCGAATCGTTCTCGGACTGGCGCTCTGTTTTGCTATAGGCCGACTTTTCCTCCCGGCTCCAGATCCGAAGGAAATGCGAAAACCGCAGATCTGGATCATGGTGTGCTGCGGTGCCTTGATTGGGTTCCTCTCCGGAATTGTCGGAGTAGGGGGTGGAATCTTTCTGACGCCGTTGGTGATCTTGATGGGATGGTCAGACGCGAAGACGGCGGCTGCCATTTCAGCACCGTTCGTTTTTATCAATTCCCTCGCTGGTCTGGTGGGATTACAGCCGGTTGTGGCGGATTTTTACCCGCATTTACCACTCCTTATCGTCATCGTCTTGGTAGCAGGACTTCTTGGGTCAAACTGGGGGAGTGGGAGAGCGAATCAACGGCAGATTAGGATCGCTCTTGGCTCTGTGCTCGCAGTGGCCTCGATCAAGCTTTTCCTTTCCTGATGCTCCCGTCAGAGAGGATTCTGGCCCGAAGACCGCCCCGACCTTTGAGGAAGGTTTCCGTTCCCGGTGCCACTGCCTCATCCATCCAGAAACAGGGTGCGCATTCTTCACTTCCCTCGAACTTCACTCCTTGAACCTCAAAGCTCTGTCCGATGAGTGAATTCAAATCCAAACCGGATGTGATGACATTTCGACGAAAGACAGAGGGCTCGAGATCGCTAAGGGAGAAATGAGTCCGGACCTCCTCAAATACCGCCCAGTCAAAAAACGTGATCTGTCCTTTGAAATTTTCTTTGAAGCCAAAGTAGCGGTCTCCGACCAGCCCTTTTCCAGCTACGCAGGAGGCTTCGGTTACGGATTCGATGGAGTTCTCGAGTCTGCCTTTGCCAAAGCGACCCTTGAAATCGTGTCCTTTCGAAAGGAAGATTGCTCTAATCTCCATGACTGTGATTGGGAAGATTACCAGGTAGGCCCGTAGGAGCGGGGTCTCCAACCTCGTGGTTTTCGATCCAGGCAGAAGTTCCGTCTATGTAGGACTCCTTTTTCCAAATAGGAATCCTGTGTTTAACGTTATCAATGATGTAGCGACAGGCGAGAAAGGCACTCTCTCGGTGCGACGATGTAACGCCGATCCATACCGCAAGGTCTCCCACCTCGAGAAGTCCGGTCCGGTGGACACATCTGCAATCGATAATGTCAAAACGCTCTTTTGCTTCGCTTAAAATCGTTTCCGCCACTGTTTGGGCAAGTTCGGGATAAGCGGTGTAGGAAAGGGCGGTGACTTCCTTTTTTTCATTCTGACTGCGCACCCAACCCTCGTAGTTGGAGAACGCACCGGCTTGCGGGTGCAACATCTTTTCGCGGAGGGACCCGGGGTTGATGGGCTCAGCTAGAAGAGTGAAGCTCATCCCCCGCTCATCGGAGGCAAGAACGCTATACGATCTCCCTCTTTCAGGCTGATATCGTGACTCGAAAGTCGGTCATTGATCGCCACTTGAATCTGGCGGAATTCGTTGGCGAACCCGTAGGTTTCCTTGAGCTCCTTGAAAAGTTGCTCGGGAGAAGAGTAGCCAATGGTCAACTCTTCGCTTTGCTTTTCCGCCAAATCAGCGAGCTGGGCAAAATAAAGGACCGTCACTCTCATTTTCTTTCGCAAAACGCCAAATACTCTTCCGGTGTATTGATGTTGTCGAGACTGTGCGAATCTATCGGATCAATCATTGCTATCTTCGTGTTCTTTAGGAGATCGCGGGGACTGGATGTTCCCTTTGCTTGTACCTCCTGGAGAAAGGACTCGCATACAGAGGCTGGATAAATGGTGCATAGAGGCTCGGGCAAACCGTTGTTGTGGCTGCGATAGCAAACCGGGATCGGGTGGGTGTTCTTGTAAAATGTTTCGACGAGTTTGGAAAGAGACGATTCCTCAAGGTTTGGCAGATCGCATGCGAGAATCAGCCAGTCCGAATTCGGTTCCTCGAGATGAGCAGATAGAATACCGCAGAGTGGTCCCCTGATCTTGGGGAGCGAGTCGTAGAGCGGACTTGCTTTGAAAGGCAGTTTTCTCTCGTCGCCTTGGCTTAAAGAAACGAAGACCTCTTCACAGAAAGGCTGGAGGAGCCTTACCGAACGCTCCAACTGGGTCTCTGCGTCGTGATAGCGAAGTTCCGCCTTGTCGCGGCCCATTCGGGAACTCTTCCCTCCAGCGAGAACCAGCCCAAGTAGCGGTGTTTTCATTCACGGAAATCCGACTTTCCGCCCGACTTGGAGACGAGGCGGCAGCTTTCAATGCTGATACTGTGGGAGATAGACTTGCACATATCGTATATCGTCAATGCGGCAACGCTTACAGCGGTAAGAGCCTCCATCTCAACTCCGGTCTGGTCGAGTACCTTTACCCGAGCCGAAATGCGGATCTTCGATTCGTCGGACTGAGAGATATCGATCTTCACATCCTTTAGGGGAAGCGGATGACAAAAGGGGATCAGGTCGGCAGTTTTCTTCGCAGCGAGTGTCCCCGCGATGATAGCAGTTTCGAAGATGGGCCCTTTCGATGACGACCAGTCGTTCTTGTTCAGACGGTCGATTAGTTCGAGGCCTAGGTGAACATAACACTCCGCTGTGGCGATGCGTTCCGTTGGCTTCTTTCCGGACACATCTACCATGCGAGGCTTTCGACTGTCATCGAGATGAGTGAAATCCATGCGGATACCTTTTCTTGAATCGTGTTGCCTGAGTCAAACCCAAGGCGTGAAAGGGTAGGCGAGGTCTGTGTCGACCGTATCATAGCCAGCAGGCAGGGGCACGTAACCGTCGCTTTCCAGAATGTGGACCATATCTCCGGAGTTGCGGGCAGGGCGGGGGAGACCTGCGTTATCTCCTTGCAAACAGACCGGAAGGAAGAGGGTCAGGTGTCTTGGTTTCTTCACTTTTTCGAGTAGACGAATTTCTCGCCGAACAACGTCTCCCGACTTACCCAGTGCTCTCTTGATACCAGGAACAACATACTGATGAAGGCAAGTGAGAACCGAAACGGGATTACCGGGGAGTGCAAAGATACCGCAATCATTAGAGATCCAGTAGCCCATTGGTTTTCCCGGTTTTTGGGCGACACCATGAAATACCCGCCTGTATTGTAGATCGTTTAAGATCCCGGGAAGGAAATCTTTAGCACCCACTGAAACACCTCCTGTAAGAATTACAAAATGGTTGGACTCGACCATAGCCTTAATGGCAGAACGGCAGGTATCAAGATCGTCTGGGAGATGAGTTGCTGTTTTCACATTGAGGCCAACTCTCGCCATAGCGGTGTCGATCGCTTGATCGTTGGACCGGCGAATTTGGTGCGGAAGGGGAGTAGCGTCGATCCCGACCAGTTCGTCACCCGTGCAGGCGGTCGTGATCGCAGGAAGTTTTGAGACCGAAAGACTGGTTTGTCCACAGGCAGCAGCGAGAGCGACTTCGCGACTACCAAGAACCCGTCCTTCTTCCAAAAGCGTTTCGCCTTGTCTGAGATCACTTCCTTTTCGATGAACGAAATCGCCAGACTCGAGCCGGGATTTTTCGACAAGCTTTATTCTACCCTCCTCCTTTGAGGTCCATTCGTAGGGAACGACACAGTCTGCATTCGGAGGCAGCGGTGCACCCGTCATAATTTCGATACAGGAACCTTTACTTGGGCCCTCACTTACTGGTGGCTGTCCGGCATAAGCAGTGGCTTCCACAGAAACTAAGGCACCGGTTTCGACTTCCGACGCCCTGAATGCATAACCGTCCATCATGGCTCGATCGAAAGGCGGAAAATCACGGTCGGCGGTTAGGGTAGAACGGAGTATGCGTCCAGCACACTTCTCCAAAGGGCATGAAATTTCTGGTATCTCCGGGAGATTCTCGAAGATTCGCCGTAGTGCTTCGCTTGACTCAATCAGCTCCTCCATCTTTTTCTGATGCTGCAGATGGAAAGTCAGGTGACAACATCGGAACACTTTGTGAGAGACCGTTTCCACAGAGGCCTTACCGATCTGCGCATATCGTTGACCGACCAGTGTAACCTCCGCTGCACCTACTGTATGCCGAAGGAGATCTTCGGTCCCGATTTTGTTTTTCTCCGGAGAGATCAATGGCTTCGTTTCCAGGAGCTGGATGACATCGTTGAGGCTTTTGTAAAGCTAGGGGTCGAAAAGATTCGTCTCACGGGAGGAGAGCCACTTCTTCGACCGGGCCTAACCAAATTTATTGCAGGTCTACGCCGTTATCCTTCGATCCGGGATATTGCGATGACAACAAACGGACTGCGGTTGTCGGAGAGAATTTCGGACCTCAAGGATGCGGGCCTCCACCGGGTGACGGTGAGTCTTGATGCGTTGGATCCTGAGGTTAGCGGAAGAATGAATGGTCGGGGAATTTCGCCAAAGGTGGTAATCGCTGGGATCGAGTCGGCACTGGAGGCTGGGCTCGGTGTGAAGGTCAATATGGTTGTTGAAAGGGGGGTGAATGAAGAAGAGGTCCTGCCGATGGCCCGCTTCTTCAAGAACATGGGCGTGCCGCTTCGATTCATTGAGTTCATGGATACCGGGAACCACAATGGCTGGCGAATGGAGAAGGTTTTCAGCGGCGAGGAGATCTTGAGTGTCTTACGAAGCGAATTTGCTTTGGAAGCAGTTGACCTCTCCTCTTCCACAGAGGTGGCCAAGAGGTATCGCTACGCCGACGGTTCTGCTGAAGTGGGTTTAGTAACTTCAGTGACTAGTCCGTTCTGTGGTGGATGCACCCGTGCCCGTATTTCTGCTGACGGGTTCCTATATACGTGCTTGTTCGCCAGCAAGGGTCTCGACCTGAAGAAAGTGCTTCGTTGTTCTGGATACGAAAAAGGGGAACTTTTCTCCGTCCTCTCGAGACATTGGCGTAGTCGGGGTGATCGTTATTCCGAGCTGAGGACGGGCGAACAGACTGTGGAGAAGAAGGTGGAGATGTCCTACATCGGAGGGTAGGACGGTTCAAAAATTACCTCTTGGCTGCCCGTGCCCTTTTCTTGGCCGGCGCCTGACTCCCGAGTGTTTGCATGGTTGAGGCGGCAGACTCGCAGATACCGAGGAACGTTTCTTCCGTAATAGAGAGTTTTTTGTCCTTAGAGTAGCAGATACCCCACGCTCGACGAATCTGCCTCTGTCCAAGTTGTATTCTCACCAAGCTTCCCTGGGCCAACTCTTTCTGCACAATCCACGAAGCCATAAAGCTGATCCCGTAATTGATTTTCACGAGTTCCTTGATCGCTTCCATGCTTCCCAGCTCAATAAAGTTCTCAAGGGTGATTTTGTGTTGGCGAAGGAAATTCTCAATGATCCTGAATGTCTGGCTTCTTCGATTGTACAGGACAAGGCGCTGTTGATCGATTTCACTCATGCGGATCGACATCTTGTGTGCAAATTCATGAATCGGGGACGAAACGAGGATGAGGTCATCCGAGAACAGTGGGCGAACGTTAACCGCACTACTTTGGTCTGATTCGATGACAAGCGCGACGTCGATCTCATGGGTTTCCACCTTGCTCATCAATTCCGGTGTATCCGCTGGGGTAATACTAAGTATACAGTCCGGAAACGATTCGTTAAACTCACGGAGAACATTGGGTAAAAGGTGTTGGCAGGCGATAGCGCTTGCACCAATACGCAAACGTCCCTTCCCCCAATTCGTCCTGTCCTGAAGACGGCTTCGAGCCTCATCCATTTGGTGGAGGATTGTTTGCGCTTCCTTGTAGAGTTCCTCCCCGTCGGCAGTGATACTGATCTTGCGTCCTGTCCGGGTGACCAGTTGGCACCGCATATCCTCTTCGAGGTTTTTGATTGAATGACTGATGGCAGACTGGGTCAGGTTCAAGAGGCGGGCAGTTTCGGTGAAGCTGCCCGTTTGAACGAGAGTGGCGAAGGCCAAAAGCTGTCGGCTGTCGATGGTCTCAATCATGAATGAAATTCATCTAAATTATGATTTCATTTAAGACGTTTATTTGTTGATCGGGTATGGTCAATGCTATTTCCAGATTTGCAATGGTTCGGATTATGACAAAAGAGGCAAGCTTGAGAAGACCGACAAGCTCGGTAATTCGGCTTGGATATATCCGGCTTTTGGATGCTGCACCCTTGATTGTCGCCGACAGTCTCGGACTGTTTCGCGATGCAGGTCTGGACGTGACTCTCTCCCGGGAAGTTGGGTGGGCGTCCATTCGCGACAAATTGGCATTTGGGGAGTTGGATGTCGTTCAAGCCCTTGGGCCGATGCCAGTCGTGATGCAGTTGGGCGTAGGCGTTGCGAAGACCGACGTAATCGCGGGGATGATTCTGAATGCCAATGGGAACGCAATTACGCTCTCGAACCGGTTCTTGGATGAAGGAGTCGACGATGGTGATTCGCTACGGCGCTACATTAAAAAGGGCTACCGTAATCGGAAACCGGTCTTCGGGGTGGTTTCCCGCTATTCTTCCCACCACTTCCTCCTTTGTCGGTGGTTGGAGGCGCACCGGTTGGACCCGCGGAAAGACGTGATTGTCATCGTGCTCCCTCCTGAGCAGATGGTGCGGAATCTATCCTCGGGGAACGTGGATGGATTTTGCGTTGGGGAGCCTTGGAACTCGGTGGCTGTTGAGCAAGGAGTCGGCTGGTGCCCGGCGACAAGTGTTCAGATTTCTGCCAATTATCCGGAAAAGGTTCTCGCGACTACTGGCAGGTTTTTTGCCTACCGCCCTGACGAGTACATTCGCATGATTAGCGTGATCGGAGAGGCCTGTGAGTTCTGTCAGGAGGCTTCCAACCGGAAGACGCTGGTCAAGATTCTCTCAGACCCACGCTACTTGAACTGCGCGCCGAAGAGTCTTGGACACGCGCTCGGTGGCAAGTTTCCGATGGGTCGGGGACTTTTTGCCGAAGGGGGATTTATCCGATTCAGCGGAGAAAATGTGAACCGCCCCGACTCTGCCCGAACCGGATGCATCGTCGCAGACCTTTGTCGTTACACCCCTGATATCAACCTTTCGGAGCCACCGGAGAAGATCATCTCCCGCGTGTATCTCCCATCAATCTACGACCAGGCCAACAGTCTGGTCGTCTCATAAACAAAAATCAGAAAATAACCATGAACCAGAAACGAAACCGCTTTGCAGCCCTGCTCGGACTTCTCGCTGCAGGCACTTTCTGCGAGGCAGAAACACTGGACGTTGAGAAGGACGAACTGAAGTTCGGCTTCATCAAACTGACCGATTGCGCGCCAATCGTTATTGCTAAGGAAAAGGGATTCTTCGAAGACGAAGGCCTACAGGTTGAAGTGATTGCCCAGCCCAATTGGAAGCAGCTTCTCGACAATGTGATCAATGGTGAGCTGGATGGTGCTCATATGCTCTCCGGTCAACCGATCGCCGCTACGATCGGTTTTGGAACGCAAGCCCACATCGTCACCTCGTTTACGATGGACCTCAACGGCAACGGAATCACGGTGTCGAACGACATCTGGGAAAAGATGCAGGAGAACGATCCCGATTTGGACGTCGACCAGCCGGCACACCCGATTACCGCAGATGCCCTCAAGCCGATTGTTGAAGAAGCGAAGGATGAAGGAAGGCTTCTGCCGATGGGGATGGTCTTTCCAGTGTCGACACACAATTACGAGATCCGCTACTGGCTGGCCGCTGCGGGTATCCACCCGGGAATGTACACGTCGACCGATATCAAGGGTTTTACCGGAGGAGATGTTGAGCTCTCAACGACTCCCCCGCCACAAATGCCGGCGACCTTGGAATCAGGGAAGAATGTCGCTTATTGCGTGGGAGAGCCATGGAACCAGCAGGCAGTCGCCAAGGGGATCGGAGTTCCGGTCACAACAAACTACGACATTTGGAAAAATAACCCGGAAAAGGTTTTTGGTGTGACCAAGGATTGGGCCGAAGAGAATCCCAACACTCATATCGCTGTAACCAAAGCATTGATTCGTGCAGGCAAGTGGCTCGATGAGACGGATGCAGATGGGAATCTAATCAATCGCGAAGAAGCGTGCCGTATCCTTTCTCAGCCAAACTATGTAGGTGCGGATTACGACGTTCTGAAGAACTCGATGACCGGATTCTTTTTCTTCCAGAAAACGGACAAGCGGGAGATGCCCGACTTCAATGTGTTTTTTAACTACTATGCGACCTACCCGTGGTATTCGGATGGAATATGGTTCCTCACCCAAATGCGTCGTTGGGGTCAAATTACAGAGCCAAAGCCCGCAGCTTGGTATGAAGAAATCGCCAGGGATGTGTATCTACCCGAGATCTACCTAGCGGCTGCAGAGCATCTCCTCGAAGAGGGATATATCGACGAAGAAGATGTTCCTTGGGATACCGATGGTTACAGGCCTCCGACAGATGAATTTATCGACGGAATCGTCTACGACGGCCGGGATCCGATAGGCTACCTGAACTCCCACGAGATCGGTAACAAGGACTTCCTCTAATCTACCCCTGACTGAATCTTTCCTCTCCGTCGGGCTTTTTCGAACTCCTTTTGATAGGGGCAGCCTGGCGGATAGGGAGGATTCTCTACAGGGAAGAATTTTAAGTAAGGGCCAGAATGGCAGATAAACGCTCAGATAGGATCAAATACAAGCTGTTAAAGTCTTTGGACATTTCCGGCTTCACGGTTTTCGACCCGATGGTTCGGCTCGCTTTTGCCGAGGAACCGAAGAAGCAGGTAAAGTCGATTTTTCGGTTCCTGATCGTTCCGATCATCTTTGTCTTTGCTTGTATTGGACTCTGGTGGCAGGTCGCCCCGAACCACAAGACGAAATCGGGAGAGGTTCCGACGCCGGACGTGGTTTGGAGATCGGCGGTGAACAACGATACTTTTAGCAATCGGGAGAAAACGAAGGAATCGGATTTTCTGCTGGAAGGACCCGAACGCGAGGAGGCTCTTGCGGTGGTCGAGTCAACCATTCTGGAGCGGGAAGCAACCCTTGAAACCCTCCGCACTAAACTTTCTGGCCATGAGTCTGACTACGCCGAGCTACTGGAATCTCAACTGGCTCCGCTGCAAGCGAAGCTGGATACGCTCAAGGAACGGAATGACGAATTAGAGGCGGTCGCTAAGGAGGCGGTAAGTGCGGCAGCAGCGGCAATCGAAGCAGGCACCGGAACTCCACAGGAGCTACTCGAGGCGATGAGGAAACAAAATGAGATTAAAGACAACAGCCGCGAGTCCGAGGGAATGTATAAGGATCAGATAGACGCCATTCGGTCTGAGAAATACAAGCCGTTGGAACAGGCTCGGATGCAGGTCAACACCGTTGCCGACGAAGTCCAGTTTTTAAAGAAACGAACCGACTTCTTGAGTGACTCCAACCGCAGTGTTCGGGTGGCTGAAGCCAAGGAAAAGCTCGCCGAAAACTTGAAGAGCCTCGAGGAGGCTACGACAGCGAAGAAAGCTGAGACTGAGGCAAAGAAAGTTCTGCGCAGCGAGGCGTCGATCGAGCGCTTGGAAAACCAACAGTATGCCTCGGCGATGACGATCTATACTCAGATCAAAAGAAGTCTTTTCACCGTTTTCGTTGGATTTATTACGGCCGCGATCATCGCGATACCTCTTGGGGTACTTTGCGGATTGAGTCCGATTGCCATGGCCTGCCTGACGCCCGTCATTTCAATTTTCAAACCGGTTTCACCGGTCGTCTACCTGTTGATTTTCCAGATCGTTGTGGGGGCATTTTTCCCGGATCCCGACTCCCATCCGTTCTTTCTTTTCATCAACAGCCTTCCTTTTATCGGAGGTCTTGCAGTGAATCCGGCGCTGGTCTTTTCAGCCTGCACGGTTGCGGCTTGTGCGGTTTGGCCTGCCTTGGTCAACACGGCACTCGGTGTTGCCTCGATTGATGGGGATCACATCAATGTAGCGCGGGTTCTCCGTCTCGGGTTTTGGGATCGGCTCGTAAAGATCATCATCCCTTCCGCGTTGCCTTTGGTTTTTGCGGGATTGCGGATTTCCCTGGGTGTCGGCTGGATGGTTCTTATCGCCGCTGAGGCTCTCTCTTCCTCGGACGGATTGGGTAAGTTCGTCTGGGATGAGTACCAGAACGGTTCCTCACTCTCCTTCGCGAACATCTTATACGCTTGTTTTGTCGTGGGATCGATTGGGTTCCTTTTGGACCGGATGATGATCGTGCTTCAACGCCTGGTCTCCTTCGATGGGAAAGGCACTTCTTTGTAAGTTGAGGAGGTACGATGTCATTTCTCGAAATTGAAGACGTTTCCCTCGGTTTTGGACCGCACGATAATCGGACTGAGGTTCTGGAGAAAGTGAACCTCTCCGTTCGTGAGAACGAGTTTGTCGCTGTGGTTGGTTTTTCGGGATCGGGTAAGTCTACTCTGATCTCCCTGCTCGCAGGTCTGCTGCAACCGGATTCGGGGGAAGTGCGTCTTGCTGGCGAGGTGATTCGCGAGCCTTCTCCCCGACTGGGTATCATGTTTCAGAATTATTCTCTGCTACCGTGGCTAACGGTCTACGAGAATGTAGCTCTAGCGGTTTCCCGCGTCTTTCCGAAATATTCTAAGGCAGAGACCCGGGCTCATGTAGAGAAATACGTCGCGATGGTAAAATTGAGTCCGGCACTTGAGAAGAAGCCGGGCGAGCTTTCGGGAGGTATGCGGCAGAGGGCATCTCTCGCCCGCACTCTTTCTCTTCAACCCGAGATCCTCCTCTTGGATGAGCCGCTCTCCGCACTCGATGCACTCACCCGTGCAGAGATTCAAGATGAAATCATCCGGATCTGGGAGGGAGATAAGAGGACAATCGTGATGATTACCAATGACGTGGACGAGGCGGTTCTGATGGCAGACCGGATTGTTCCTCTGACGATGGGGCCGAGAGCCACGCTGGACGACCCTTTTCCAGTGGATCTGGAACGACCCCGAAACCGTACCACTTTGAATACAAATCCCGGTTTCCGCAGACTTAGGAACGATATTTCCAAGTATATGGTGACTCTCAATGAAGAGACTCGGGCACTGGTCAAGCATGAGGCGAAAGCGGATTTACCGGAAGCAATGCCTCTCGACTTTACTTCACTACCGGCCTTTCCCGCAAAGGGTCGTCGCCGCGGCCTCTTCCTCGATACAAAAACCACTTTTTTTAAGTAAGAACCGTCTGCTGAAATGAGCACGCCTGACGATCGCTACATGGATATTTCCCAGCTGGTGAAAGCGTATCCGAACCCGTTTGGCGATGAGGTCAAAGTCGTTGATGGTTTCGACCTCAAGGTTTCGAGGGGAGAGGTCGTCTCGATTATTGGACATTCCGGTTGTGGAAAATCAACCGTTCTCAATATGGTGGCTGGTCTGATTCCGGTTTCCGGTGGAGGTATTTTCGTGTCGGGCAGGCAGGTGGATGGACCCGGACCAGATCGATCCGTCGTTTTTCAGGCTCCTTGCCTTCTTCCGTGGCTAACCGCCTTCAGCAATGTCATGGTGGGCGTGAAGGTTAGCTATCCTCACGTTTCGAAGGCGGAGCGAATTGAGATTGTGGAAGCATCTCTCGATATGGTGGGGCTGAAGGACTCGATGCGGAAGTTTCCCCGCGAGATGTCGGGTGGGATGCAGCAGCGAGTGGGCATCGCTCGCGCGATCGCCCTGAAACCGAGAGTCCTTTTACTCGATGAACCACTCGGTCGCCTCGATTCACTGACCCGCATGGAACTTCAGGACGTGATACTCCGGATTTTGGATCGGGAGCACGTAACCACTCTTCTCATCACCCATGATCCGGATGAGGCGGTCTACATGTCTGACCGGATTTGCATGATGACGAATGGGCCTCACGCAAAGGTAGGGGAGGTCATGAAGATCAATTTTGAGAGGCCTCGCGACCGGGAAGTGATTGTGGAAACGGATGAGTTCTACGAGTACCGGCGGCGCCTGCTCGCGTTTCTGGATGAATGCGAGGCGGAGAAGGAGATGCGAAAGAACTAGCCACTGTGAACGGAGAAACTGTACAGACTGAGTCCAAGGAGGTCCGATCCGCCTGTCCGTATTGCGGAGTGGGTTGTGGTGTGGTTCTGTCTGCAAAGTCTGGAAAAATCGAAAAGGTTCGTGGTGATAAACTTCATCCGGCGAACGAGGGAAGGCTTTGCACCAAAGGAACCACTTGCGCCATTCCTGTGAATCATCCGGACCGACTCACTACCTTCCAGAGTAGAGCGACCCGGGACGAAGGTTTTTCAGTTCAATCGCCTGAAGATACTTTCAACGCAGTGGCGGATCGCCTGCGGTCGATTCTGGATGAGTCTGGGCCTGACTCTTTAGCTTTTTATGTCTCCGGACAGATATCGACAGAGGCGCAATACGTAGCAAACAAGCTCTGCAAAGGTTTCTGGGGAACCAACAATATCGACTCCAACTCCCGTCTCTGCATGGCAAGTGCGGCCTCCGGGTATAAATTGAGTTTTGGTGCAGATTCTCCGGAAGCTTCCTACGAGGATTTCGATCATGCCGACGTTTTTCTGGCAATAGGTTCAAACATGGCCGACTGCCATCCGATCCTTTTTCAGCGGGTCGCTCGAAGAATGAAAGAATCCGGAGCACGCTTGATTGTCGTCGATCCGCGGTTGACCAGCACAGCAAAAGCTGCCGACCTTTTTCTTCAGATTGCTCCGGGGACGGATCTAGCTCTCCTCAACGGGCTTCTCAATGGGCTTATCCAACGCGGGTGCGTTGATCAGCGATTCATCGCGGATCACACGGAAGGTTTTGAGCGGGTTCTCGCGGTTGTCAGCAAGTTTCCTCTTGAGGTGACTTCGGAGCTTACGGGTTTACCCGGTGCTTCGATAACTGCCGCACTCGATATCCTTTGCGAGTCTGACAAGTGGATGAGTCTCTGGACGATGGGACTCAATCAATCGCAACGGGGAACCGCACACACCTCAGCAATTTGTAACCTGCACCTCCTTACCGGACAGATTGGCCGTCTAGGTTCGGGGCCTTTCTCTTTGACGGGTCAACCCAATGCCATGGGTGGACGAGAGGTAGGCTATCTTGCTGCAGGTCTTCCGGGCCAGAGGACAGTCACCGAAAGTGCCGACCGCGAGTTTGTCTCCTCGGTTTGGGGAGTTCCCTCCGAAAAGATTCAGGCTAAACCGGGACCCGATGCAGTAGAGATGTTTAAACGGGTGAAAGCGGGAAAGATCCGTGCGCTTTGGGTGATTGGCACGAACCCAGTTGCCTCGATGCCGAAAAACGGCCAGGTCGTCCAAGCACTCAAGGAAGTGGATTGTCTAATCGTGCAGGACGTTTACGAGGGGAATGAGACTTCCGAATACGCTCACTTCCTTTTTCCCGGCGCTCTCTGGGCAGAGGCCGAAGGAACGATGGTCAACTCGGAACGTCGCATCACTCTCATGCAAAAAGCAGTGGATCCACCGGGTGATGCCCGGCCGGATTGGGAGCTTGTTTGTAGCGTTGCGAGTCGGATGGGCTACCCCGGCTTCGGATTCGGTAAGGCATCCGATGTCTTCGAAGAAGTGAAACGGTTTCGCAACGAGCGGACCCGGTATGTCCTTGATGGAGTCGATTACGATTTATTGGCGAAAGGTGCAGTTCAATGGCCCTGCTTTGAGGCAAGTCACGGAGGGATTTCAAAGCGCTACGGATGGCACCCGAAGGAGGCGAAGTCTCTTTCGGGAGTAGCTTCGGATCGGATACGTTTCGCCACAGAGTCAGGAAAGGCCCGATTCGTAGAAACTCCCTACGAGCCTAAAGGAGAATCCGCTCTCGAAGAGAGCCTCATCCTCAACACCGGTAGGTATCCCCATCAATGGCACACGCTGACGAAAACCGGGAGGGTCAGAAAGTTGAATGAGCTGAACCCAGCTCCTCATCTGGAAATTCATCCCTCGGACGCGAAACGACTGGGAGTTGAAGACAACGATCTTCTTGCGGTGACGTCTGAGAGCGGCGATTTTCGGATTACGGCGAAGCTTTCGAAAGAGGTTCTTCCCGGGCATTGCTTCGCGCCCATTCATTGGAACCAGGCATTCGGGGAAAAGTTCTCGGTCAATGCCTCCACGATCGAAGAAGCGGATCCTCTATCCAAACAGCCAGCCCTGAAGTCTGCTTCCGTCTCCATAAAAGTGGAGTCCAAGGGAGGCGGTTTGGGAGAGGCCTTGCAGCACGGCGAAGATCGACCGGATCTTTACGAGGAAGGTTTTGAGATGGCTAGGGCCAACCTACGTTTTCTCCTGCACAAACCATCCGATTCAGAAACTGATAAGGAGACGAGAAATGATCTCTGAACTAACCATGAAGAAGCCAACGGAGCACTTTGAGGGAGAGGAGTTTTCTTCCGAACAGAAAGAGTATCTTCAGGCTTTCTTTACCGGGGCGGCATTGCGGTCAGCCAATCCCTCTTTTCAAATTCGTAGCTCCCAACTCGATCCAAAGTATCGGGTATCAACGGAGGCTGAGGAGTCAGTCGGACCTAAGCAAGACGAGCCTGAGGACGAAACAAGAACAGGCGATGTTGGGTAGGGTATGAATATTCCGAATCAGACCGGTTTTTCCCGTGAGCAGAAAAACTATCTTGAGGGATTCTTTTCCGGAGTCGCTCAGAGGGCGGGCAGTTCTTTTCTCGGAGAAACCGCAGACGGTCGGATCACGAATAATGCTGGAGAGTCCGTAACCGGGAACAAGCTCGAGGAGGTCTATGGAGTTCCCATCGAAGACCTTTGCAAGGAGGAGAAGATCAAGCACGAGGAACATGGTCTGGATGTTTTCGACAAAATCTGGGAGCACGCCGAACAGGACAAGTTTCCCGAGGGTGGCGATGTCTTTCGCTGGAAGTTTCACGGCCTCTTCTACGTGAAGCCGGCACAGGACTCCCTGATGCTTCGCTGCCGAATTGCGGGCTGCGCCTTACTGGCTCACCAGATGGAAGGCCTTGCGGAGATCGCGGAAAAATGGGGAGGTCAATATGCTCATGTGACGACCCGGGGTAACTTTCAAATCCGTGAGATCATGCCGAAGGATTCAATGAAGGTTTTACTTCACTTGGCTGACCTCGGACTCACCTCGAAAGGCTCTGGAGCAGACAATCTTCGTAACGTTACCGCTTCGCCGACTGCCGGTTTCGATCCAAACGAAGTGTACGATGTCCTCCCCCTCGCGAGAAACATGCATACGTATATCCTGAACACCCGGGAAATGTATGATCTTCCGCGGAAGTTTAACATTTCTTTTGACGGTGGAGGTTCGATTAGTGTCTGCGCGGATACAAACGATATTGGCTTTCTCGCGGTTCGGGTCGGAGAGGGGCACGGTGTCGATCCCGGGGTATATTTCCGAGTTCAGCTGTGTGGAATCACAGGGCACAGGCAGTTTGCCAGCGACTGCGGTTTGCTGCTCAGGCCCGATGAGTGTGTTCCTGTCGCTGCGGCAATGGTTCGAGTTTTTGTAGAGCACGGTTGTCGCACGAACCGTAAAAAGGCGCGTCTGAAGTATTTAATTGATGATTGGGGTGTCGAAAAGTTTCTCGAGGAGACGCAGAAGAAACTCGCCTTCACGATGGGCTGCTTACCGTTCGACGAGTGTGAGCCGAGATTCGAAATTGTCCGTCACGGTTACCTGGGAGTGCACCCTCAAAAGCAAAAAGGTCTGAACTACATCGGCGTGGTCGTTCCAGTTGGTTTCCTGACTCCAGAGCAAATGAGAGGACTCGCGAAAATCTCACGACGCTACGGGACGGGAGATATTCGACTGACCGTATGGCAGAACGTTATTCTGCCCCACATCTCCGATGCCGATTTGGAAACGGTGAAGGGGGAGATTAAGGCGCTCCAGCTGGAATATACGGCTAACTTTGTTACAGGAGGCTTGGTAGCCTGCACGGGAAATCGGGGCTGTAGGTTTTCCTCGGCAGACACCAAGGGCCATGCCATGAAGATAAGCGAAAGACTTTCCGGTGAGATTTCATTGGACCAACCGATCAACATTCACCTGACCGGATGCCCTAACTCTTGTGCTCAACATTACATTGGTGATATCGGCCTCGTCGCTACGCCGGTGAAGCGGGACGGTGAATCCGTTGAAGGATACAATATGGTCATCGGAGGTGGAGTGGATAACGAACAGGGTATTGCCCGGGAACTTCACAACGGAATACCTGGGGACGAGTTGCCGGATGTCATCGAGTATATGTTGGAGCGATACATGGCCGGTCGCGAGAGAGGTGAGAGTTTCCTCGAGTTCGTCCGGCGTCACGACATCGAAGCCCTGAAAACACTATTTTTCAATCATGCCACAGTCTAACTCATATATCCCCTTCGTTCCGGATAATGCGCCGTTTTCCGCGGACCAGCGTGCCTGGCTCAACGGTTTTCTGGCAGGTATGTTCTCAGAACGTCCGGGGGAAGCGGTGGAGGAAACTCCCGCCGTCAAAGCAACGATCCTTTTTGGATCTCAAACGGGCAATGCGGAAGCACTTGCCGGTCAAGCAGCCAAACAACTGAAGTCCTCCGGTGTTGAAGCGACAGTTGTCGACATGGACGCCTATTCAACGGACAAAATTACCGAGGAAGAAAACCTTGTTTTGGTATCCAGCACCTATGGTGATGGCGAACCACCGGATAATGCAGCGGGGTTACATTCCTTTCTCATGGACGAAGGTGCGCCGCGCCTCGAGAAAACCTCTTTTGCTGTCTTCGGTCTCGGGGATACCAGCTACCCGGAGTTTTGTAAATGTGCGAAGGACTTCGACGGGCGCCTCGAGACTCTGGGGGCGAAAAGGCTTGTTGATCGGGTCGACGCTGACGTTGAGTTTGAGGAACCTTTTGAAGGTTGGATCCAATCACTGGGATCTGCTTTGGCGAGTTCCGCTCCAACAGAAACGGTCGTTGCACCAGAGGTTTCCGCCGAGACTGAAGTCGCCGAAGCCTATGGAAAGAAGAACCCATTTCCAGCCAAAGTCCTTCAGAATCTAAACTTGAATAAAGAAGGTTCAGCCAAGGAAACCCGGCACGTATCCCTCTCGTTGGAGGGTTCGGGGCTTGAATACGAGGTCGGGGATGCACTTGCGGTGATTCCTCTCAACAATGAAAAGCTCGTGAATGATCTGATTGCACGTCTGGAGCTCGATCCAAAAGGGGAAGTGATGGGTGCGGATGGTGCCAGCAAGTCGCTCGAAGAGGCTCTTCGTTCTGATTTTGAGATCACCAATGTAACCAAAAAATTGGCAGAAGCTGTGGCTGCCAGTAATGGAAGCGAATCCCTTCTCACACTCATTGAGAACAAGAAGGCTTTTGATGAGTATTGCTGGGGCCGTGACTTGCTCGATCTCGTTACCGACTACCCGGTTCAGTTCGCAAACGGAGAGGCTTTGGTCTCGATCTTAAAGAAGCTGAATCACCGTTTGTATTCCATCTCATCCAGTCCGGAAGCCCATCCTAGTGAGGTTCACGTCACTGTTGCACGGGTGTTTTATGAGAAGGAGGGGCGGACAAGATTTGGAGTGTGCTCTGATTTCTTATCCCTCGCTCCGGAGGGTTCTGAAGTGATGGTCTACACGCACGCGAATAAGAATTTCCGTCCTCCCGAGGACCTTTCTCAGGATGCGATCATGATTGGTCCGGGAACGGGTATCGCCCCCTTTAGAGCCTTCATGGAAGATCGGATCGCAAAGGAGGCTTCGGGCCGAAACTGGCTGTTTTTTGGAGATCAGAAGTGTGCGACCGATTTCCTCTATCGAGACACCTTAGAGCAATGGTTCAAAGACGGAAAGCTCCAGCGATTGGACACCGCTTTTTCCCGCGACCAAAAGGAGAAGATCTACGTTCAGGATCGTATGCGGGAGCAGGGAGCTGAGTTGTTTGCGTGGCTCGAAGGAGGAGCTTCTTTCTTCGTTTGCGGAGACGCATCGAGAATGGCAAAGGACGTGGATCTCGCTCTCCACGAGATCATTGCCGAACACGGAAAGATGTCCGAAGACGAGGCTTCCGGTTACGTGAAGAAGCTGAAATCGGAGAAGCACTATCAGCGGGACGTTTACTAACGTGGAGTAATTTGCCGATCAAAATCACAGACGAAATTCTTTCAGCCAAAACATGAATAATATTAATGTATAAAGGTTTCGTATTAATAATTTTGGCATCCAAAGTGATGCATAAAAGCACGCGCGTGAGCGCACTCTTCCAAAACAAACACAATAAATGAAAAATCGAAAACTAATCGCATCCATTCCGTTCCTAGCCATATCTGGTGCGGTCTCTCTCCTCGCCCAAGACGCACCCGAGCCAAAAGAATCTTTGCTGACTCAAGGATTCAACAAGCTCGAAGAAACCGTCCCTGGGAAGTTCAACATCAATATCCGTTTGCGGAACGAAGTCTTCGATTTAGACACGCCATCCGGCAATCTTCCGGACGGGAGTCCCGCCGACCGGGATGGAACGGCTTTCCGCATCCGATACGGCTACACCACACCCAACTTCTATGGGTTCACAGCCATGGCAGAAGGGGAGACTCTTACTTCGGTGGAAGGAGACATCCAACCGCTCGATGAAGCCGGTGAGGGCACGGAGCTCAACCAACTCTGGATCCAGTATGCAAATCCAGACTACGGGAAAGCAAAGGTGGGACGTCAGGTATACAATCTTGATGACCAGCGCTTCATCGGATCCGTCGGGTGGAGGATGAACGATCAGACTTTTGACGGTGGAACCGGTGACTTTACCGGAATTGAAAACCTTTCGGCGAAAGCTTTCTACTTTGGCCAGCAGAATACCGTGACTGCGGAGGAGAACGATATTGATTCGTTCGGTTTCAACTTCGCCTACGGTTTTCCAGAGAAGGCAACGCTTACGGCGTTCTATTACAATATCGAAGGTGAAGACACCGGAAATGCGGGCTCTTCCAACCAAACCATTGGATCCCGGGTTGTCGGAGGATTCTCGGTTTCGGAACAAAAGTTCAAGTATGCTGCCAGTATCGCCTGGCAGGAAGCGATTGATCCTTCACCACTGGATTACGACGGCTTTTACTACGCGGGCGATCTGTCGACCAATGTGTTCGGAGTGACTCTTGGTGCTGGCTTTGAGATTCTTGAGCCCGGGTTCAGAACGCCTTATGCAACGGTTCACAAGTTCAACGGGTTTGCCGATGCCCTGATTCCTCTCAATGGATTCACCGATGGTCTGGAGGACTACTACATCTACGCGGGTTACAAAATCCCGGTGGGTAACGGAATCATGACCAAGGTAATCTACCACTGGTTCGATCCGGAGTCGAAGAGTGCTCCCGGGCAAAATGGGGGAACCGAGATCGACTTCGTTGCTGCCTACAAGTTCGCCGAGTATTTCTCAGTGGTCACGAAGTTTGGAGACTACTCCACTGACGGTGGGGTTGGAACCGGCGGAGTCGGTGGAAACGTAGGCGGCCTGGCGGGCGCGCTCGACAAGACGATGTTCACCATCGAAATCAATTTCATCTACTAGGTTTGTTCAAATAAAGGGCACTTCGATTAACCTCCTTTGGACGTGACGAGAGCAATTTTGGTTTTGAGCAAGGCGACGGCTTCGCTTGGCGTGCTAGAAGCCCGTCTGCGAAGCCGCAACGCGGCTCAAAACCAAAAGTGTCTCGCCCCGCCTTTCGACAAGACTCAAGGCCCTGAGCCTACCGAAGGGAAGGGGTTGCGGCAGCACCGGTTCCGGGCAGCGTTGGCGGAGAGGTCCGAGGGCCTCTGGCCCGCAAACCTCTCCGCAGCCTCACCCGGATTCCGGCGGTGCCGCAATCACGAGCCAAAGGAGGTTAATCGAAGTGCCCTAAGGTAGTTGTTTGGTGGGCGGGGTCGAGTTTTCGGCCCCGCCTTTTTTGTTTTGAGGGTGTTGGAAACCCTTTGTATCGTCTGCCTGTGTCGTACTTGAGAGCTGTTTTTGATCGTTTCTCCGGAGAGTCACTTTCCAGCGAAGAGCGGTCTTTTTACTCCCGCCAGATCGGTTTGCCGCGTATCGGTTTGGAGGGGCAGTTGAAGCTGAAGTGTTCACGGGTTTTGGTGGTCGGTGCAGGTGGGCTCGGCTGCCCGGTTTTGCAGGCTTTGGCAGGAGCAGGTGTCGGCCACCTCACTGTGATGGATCCCGATTCAATTGAACCTACGAACATTGCCCGCCAGTGGTTGTATTCCCTCGAAGATGCCGGTCGAAGTAAGGCGGTGACTGCGGTGGGCCGCATCCGTCGGCAGAATCCCTTCATCGAGGTCTCAGCGCGGGTCGAGGCCTTCGGGGTTGAGAATGGAACGTCTATCGCCGAGAGCCATGATCTTGTGATTGACGCTACCGATAATTTTCAAACCAGAGTCTGCATCGATCAGGTATGCGCCGAAGTCGGCCGTCCGTGGATTTTTGCTGGTCTCCATGGAGACAGCTTTCAGATGGCTCTTTTTTGGGCGGAATATGGGGCACGGTTTCGTGATCTTTTCGCCGCCGCTGATGGATCCTCAAATTGCGAGGTGACTGGTATGATGGGAACAACCTCCTCTCTAGCGGGAAACTGGCAAGCTCGTGAAGCGGTGAATGTAATCACCGGATCGGGAACGGTCGCACCGGGAGTCGTGACTTCCGTCCATGCAGTGACCAATGAATCCGTGCAGTTCAGGATCCCGGGGGCAAAGTCACCGGAGAGATTCGGGAACGAAGAGGGGGAAAGTGAAGAAGCCGACTGGACCCTGGAGAGAATTGAAAGGGCTTGCTCCATGAACAAACCATTCCTCCTGGTGAACTTAAGGGAAGGAGTTCCGGCCCCTTCAGGAATTCTCAGTAGTGCCGAGAGCATTCGGACCGACGATATATTGGAAGATCCAACGATTCTCCCGGAGGACCGGACGGTTTGTCTGGTTTGTGAGAATGGTGTAACGAGCCGCTTGCTGGCCGGTGCGATCAATTCGACGACTAGAAGATTCCCAGTGGTTTATCTCAAGGGAGGGTTCGCTTCGTAGGTCCCTCCGCAGTTCGCGGGTTTCCCTTCGATTGCGAAACCGGTTGACGATTCTAGTGACCTGTTTCTCAATCAGGACGGTTTCCTGATCAGAGGGTGCCTAGAATTTTCACTATGATTACGCCCGAGCTTCTTTCCCAGATTGATGAACTGCACAAGCGTGCCGGTTACCTCTGGAGGTATCTTTGACGTCGATCAAAAGAAGAAGGAGATAGCGGCATCGGAGCAAAAGATGTCGGAGCCCGGGTTTTGGGATAACAACGAAGAAGCCCAGAGACTCACGGGCGAGGTCAGTCGGATGAAGCGCCTTGTGGAGGGGATGGAGGGTCTCCAGTCCGAAGTGGAGGACGTCAAAACCATGGCAGAGCTGGCCGATGAAGAAGAGGGCGAAGATGCTATGACGGCTGCTGCGGAGACCGAACAGTTGGCAGGCGCTCTCCAGAAAAAAATCGATCGGTTGGAGCTGCAGTCTTTCCTGAGTGGTCCGCATGACGCGAAGGATGCGATCCTCAGCATCCATGCGGGTGCTGGAGGGACCGAGTCCTGTGATTGGGCGGATATGCTTTTGCGGATGTACACTCGGTGGAGTGAACGCTCGGGATTTGAGGTCGAGGTGCAGGATATTCAACCGGGGGAAGAAGCGGGAATATCGAGGGCCACTCTACGAATCTCGGGGGATAATGCTTATGGGTTCTCCAAAGCGGAGCGGGGGGTTCATCGCTTGGTGCGGATCAGCCCGTTTGATTCCAATAAGAGACGGCACACCTCCTTCTGCTCGGTGGATGTGATTGCGGAAGTGGATGACGACATCGAGCTGGAGATTCGCGATGAGGATTTACGGATTGATACCTACCGGTCCAGTGGGAAGGGTGGGCAGCACGTGAATAAGACCGACTCGGCGGTCCGTCTGACACACCTGCCGACCGGCCTGGTGGCCGCTTGTCAAAGTGATCGCTCCCAGCACAAGAACAAGGCGACTGCGATGAAGATGCTGAAGTCGCGCATCTACGAACAGATGGAGGACGAGAAGCGTTCGGAGATGGAGAAATTTTATGGGGAGAAGGGTGAAATTGCCTGGGGGAATCAGATTCGGAACTACGTTTTCCAGCCCTATCAGATGGTCAAGGATCTTCGGACAGGCGAGGAGACATCCAATATTCAGGGCGTTATGGATGGAGAACTGGATCCATTTGTTCATGCCTGGCTCAGAGCGGGCGGCCCGGTTGGCCGCAACGCAGCAGCGGGGAATGACTCGGACGTGTGAAGAAGGACGACCTCCAGAAGGCTTTTGCCGGGACAACGCTTTTCGCAGACAAGACCTGGATCACTTCTCCGGACGCGTTCCCCTTGAGTCCGCAGCAGTTGGCTTCGATCCGCGAAATCGGTCCGGCGCTCGCAGAGTTTCAGTTGGCGCTCGAAAGGTTGTATCGACGTTCTTCGAGCGGCAGTCGCATTCTAAGGAACGGAGAGTTGGAAGCAGGATGGGTAGCCGAATACCTTGACCGGGGAAAACCGGGCCCACTCGTCGAGCATGGAAGAGTCGAAACCGTCAAGAACGATCTTCCGGCGATCATCAGGCCGGATCTTCTGCTCACCGACGAGGGCTTTTGTCTCACCGAGATTGATTCAGTTCCGGGCGGGATTGGTTTGACCGGCTTTTTGAATGAACTCTACCGCGGGGATGGCCCGGTGGTTGAGTCCGAAGAAGAGATTCCGGAGGCCTTTTTCCGTGCGATCACGGATGGCTCCGACCTGTATGAGAATCCCTTCGTCGCCTTGGTGGTGAGTGACGAAGCAGAGACCTACCGACCGGAGATGGAGTGGATTGCTTCGCAGCTTCAGCGGAAAGGACGGAGGGTCTTTGTTTTCCATCCGGAGGAAATCATGGTTCTGGGGGAATCGATTTGCGCCTCCATTGATGGAAATCCGCAGAAGATTGATGTCATGTATCGCTTCTGGGAGCTGTTTGACCTGGCGGGCTTTGCGTGGGCGGACGATCTGGTGAAGGCCGTTGAGAATGGTTCGTTGCGGGTGACTCCTCCTGTAAAGCACTATCAGGAAGAGAAGCTGAGCCTCGGCTTGCTTCACCATCCAAAGCTAAAGGCATTTTGGGAGGAAAACCTGGGGAAGAAGAGCCGCCGCATTCTGTTTCGAATCGTCCCGGATACTTGGATTGTCGATTCGGCTCCCGTTTCGGCAAACGCTTTCCTTCACGCGCCGACGGTCGGCCAGTTGCCAATATCCTCTTGGGATGAACTGGGAGAAGGATCGCAAAAAGAGCGCAATTTGATCCTCAAAATGAGTGGTTTCAACGAAAAGGCCTGGGGTGCGAGAAGTGTGGTTCTCGGGAGCGACGTGTCCCGGGAGAACTGGACGGCGGCTCTCCGCCAGGCGATGAGAGAAGCCGATGAGAACCTCTACGTGCTTCAGCGTTTTCACAAGCCAAAGAGAATTCGGCATCCGGTTTACGGACCTGACGGCGAACCCAAAATCATGGAAGGAAGGGTCCGCCTTTGCCCGTTCTACTTCCGCTTGGGAAGCGACAGCTACGAGCTCGAAGGCATCCTAGCCACCGTCTGCCCAGCAGATAAAAAAATAATTCACGGAATGAGCGAAGCGACCTTGCTGCCGGTTCGTGAAGAGGCTGGGAAAGAGTAGGAGGGCGCCACACCCTTCGTCCGAGTCTAGTCGAGTCAACCGTGAGTAGACAAAAAGGGATTGATAAGACCAAAAGACGGCTCCGCGATTTTCCTTCCACCCCGGTCATGTCGGGGCTATAGTCCAAGTGTTGCGCGTTTCAACGGCGCAATCTATGAAAGAAATGAATCTATCTCGCTGCAAAGACCAAAAACGTCAGAGTCTCGAAGAATTCTACACAGAATTTGCCAGATCAGAAAGTGAAGCTTCCAAGAAGATGGGAGAGGCAATGCTTAGCCTACTCCGAAACTTAAAAAAGAGTAGAAATGAAACGGTTGCGTTTGGCCTTACATCTCACGCTAAACTCTATTTTTTAGAAGAAGACACATATGAGTCTCCGTGGTATGTCTCGGTCTTTGGAACGACTCCAAATGAATACCGTATCGATTACTTGATGCCTAGAGAATCACAACCATGGAGTGAAGCTCGTGTTTCGGGTAGAGCGTACTCGGAGACTGAAGCTATCGAAATGCTTTTTACCGCTATCCAAAAATCAGACGGATGGACAAGTGAGAAGTAGAACTAGGCAGTCGTATAAACTTCATTACGCGCTCCGCGCTTCAGTCTTGAGACATCTCGGCGTTGGGTAAAAATAATGCTTACCTATCCAAGACCACTGTATTATCTAAAGCCCTTTCCTGAAGAAGAATTGGAAAGGATTGCTGGAATTGATTGGCTCAACCGAATTGGTCAGAAGGACAGCATCAAAGACGCCATAAATGTTCAAGACCGAGATGAAGCCATAAGCATGGCAATGTCAGATGATTGGACAGATTTCCGCCTTGAAATGCGTAACGAAGTTACCGGCTTCCTGTCGTCCAGACATTCTCAAAACTATACGGAATGGAATAACTCCGCTCGCGCCCTCAGAGGTTTTTTTGACGTCCATATTGCTCCCAAGGTCGAAGGAAGAATTTCGGATTTGAACCTGGGAAGCAAGCTGATCGAAGCGATTGGATGGGATATAGTCACTGCTCTACAAGAGATAGCATTTTCACAGTTTCGCATCCCTCGATTTCATGACAGACTATTAGAAGTATATCAGAATGGACATTTGCCCTGCGGCATAACTCCATTAAGTCTTAATGAACCTAATCCTAATGGGACGCTTCACTACTACTAACACACAACAAGCCAGTGCACATAACTATCGGAAGCTCCGCTTTCCTTCGTCGTATGACCTTTGACGTATGGGAAAGAAAAGAATCTGAACAACGGATCGCTCAGAAAGCACGGAAGGGAGAACGAAGAGAAAAATGAACTATTGGATCTGCGTTTTCCGTGTTCTCCGTGGTGAGAAACAGATTGCAATGAAGGCAACGGCCCTGTACAGAATATCGTGACTGATCCTTAGTAACCAGGCCCATATCCAACCAGCGTAGGCAACCCGATGAACTCGCCCGTGAAATTGACAATCCACAGAAGTTTGGATGTCTAAGGCCGAGTCGCCTAGCCTCGACGTTAGTAAAAATGAGATCACGAACAACTATCTGGCTCCTTCCAGCCCTTCTTTCGCTCTGCCTCGATGCACGAGAATGGACGAACGCGGAAGGTCAAAAACTAGAGGCGGAATACCTTTCCCAGAATGACGAAACAGTAAAAATAAGGAGAGAATCGGATTTTCAAATATTCGAAATTCCGATTTCCACGCTTTCCAAGCAAGATCAGGACTTTCTGAAAGAGCTTAAATTCAATACGATTGAAGTTCAGAAGCTCAGAGATGTAAAGAGACCGAGTAAGCAGCATTTCAGAAAGCTCTTGAAACTAGCATTAGAGGGAAATCCGCTTGTTTTACAAATAGTCTCTGATTATCGAGAAATACTCTATGAAGGTATCGATTACGACGAAGAGCGTGATCGCGTTCTTGAGAATCTTGAAATAATGCGATCATTTTTCACACCTTTAGGTGAAGCTGCGGGGGAAGGTAATGATCAGGCTGTAGAAGTACTGATTAGTGCTACAGGCGAATCTAGAATAAGGAGTTTTACAGCCAACGCTTTTGGTATTGGCGCTGGTATGGGGTCTCGAAAGTGCTTGGAAGTCCTACTCAATCACAAACGATATGGACTCCTTCTTTCATCTACAGTCTTTGCGCTGCAATATCCTGCAGAACAAGGAAATCAGGAAGCGATTGATTTTTTAGCTGCCGTTATATCAGACGATAAATCTAGAGCACTTTGGCGGGGAGCTTCACAGGGTTTAATCAAAGCTGCTAACGAAGGTAATGAGACTGCATTAAAAGCACTCGACGAATACAATTCAAAAGAATAGATTTAAATTGTAGGAGTGATCAACGCCGGCCAGCGCCGCCGTCTTCACACTTCTACGTTGCGTCCATCGCTTCGCGATGGCCGCGATGCGGCGCTGAGCAACAACGGTCGCTCTTCGAGCTTCCTCCTTCGTAGAAACTTCGGCGGACTAGATGGCGGTCAAGAGCTCCTGCTCCAGCTTCCGGCCCGCTCCGCAGGCCGCGACCAGGAGCATGAGGCGACTCCGGGCTTGAACCTCCATGAGTGAGCTCATTACGGTTCAATCCCAACGCGCCTCAGCGTAGCATTCGCATAAAGAATGAAACGAGCCGGACATAGCTTTTTTGCCGTCTTCATTGGCTGGCTCCTCCCATTCATCGGGTTCCTATCGTGGATGCAATTCCGCACCACCGGATTCGGCTACATAACCGACTTCGAGTTTTTTCTGTTCTGGCCCCTCATATTCACTTTTCTCGGCTGGCTGGTTGTCGGCTTACCGCTAGCGCTAAAAATAGGAAAAGGAAAAGAAACAAAATTTTGGGTCTCTGTGATCTACTGGACTCTAGCGACTACGATTTCGTTCCTTCTGGTCGCAGCCTTGTTTGAATTCGGAATAATCTTTCTGATATGGTGGCCCGTTTTGATAGGCGCGATTGCCGGAAGCGTTTTTTGGCTACTCCAAGTAAAGAATTTTGTTCCCACACTCGTAGCTTGGTTGTCACCAATTCTTTTCTTTCCCCTTGTTCGTTTTGTTCTACTACCAATCGGGATAGCTTACTTTCCATACACTACACATGTGATTGCCGAGGGAGCAATCGGACAAGAAGCACTCTATGCAGTTATTGAAAGAGTTGAGGTTGGAGACACATTCGAAGAACTGAATAGGGACTATCCCCAGGTATTTGATCAGCCAATTCTTGGCAAATCCTCTAGCTCAAGTAATGGTTGGTCCTATAGAATCAAATTCGATGATGAACGAGCCAAGGTGATTGAAATTGAAGTTAACAAACCAAATCCGAACAAGGCGAGGGAGGCAACGCCATAGGCGCGCCTCCTCTCTACGTTGCGTCCATCGCTTCGCGATGACCGTAATGGGGCGCTGAGCAACAGCCGTTGCTCTTCGAACTTCCACCTCCGTAGAGACTTCGGCGGACCAGATGGCAGTCAAGAGCTCATGCCCAGCTTCCGGACCGCTCCGCAGGCCGCAACCAGGAGCATGAGGCAACTCAGGGATTGCCCTTGCCGCCCCGACATTGTCGGGGCTACAGTCCAACCCCTGTGCGCCTCAGCGCCGTATTATGTCGAAGAATCGTTGGAAGCGGACCATTTGGGAAGTTCATCAACCAGCTCTCCATCTTGGATCGTGAAGTGATCAAGCAACGAATTGTCTTTTGCTTGGATGACGATGAAGAGCATCTCTGCTTCCCCAGTGTTTCGAAAAGTCCTGCGAACGTCTGGCGAACACTTGACGCAAGTACCGTCTTTCACGGGATAGACCTCTCCGTTTGCTTGGAATTCTCCAGAGCCCGATAAGAACAAATACAGTTCTTCATTCTCTCTGTGCTTATGAACGAAGGGCATATCTTCGCCGACTCGAAGGGCATTCAGTGAGACCTCCATGCTGGTGAGTCCAAGTTCACTCTTCAGGAATTGCTTCGACTTTGTTGGGAGACCTGGAATGGAGAAGTGAAAGTCTCTCCAGCCTTTGAGAGAACCTGCTTCAAATATCTGGATTGGATCACTCATCGATTAAAGTTGCATAATGCAACCTATATTCGTATTTCAGTTTAAATTTGCAACCTAAAAGCATGAGTTTGAACAAAAATCGTAGATCGGGGTGCCCTGTCGCGTGCACTTTGGATATTTTGGGAGATAAGTGGACCCTGCTGATCGTGCGTGATCTTCTTCACGGGGCCACGCAATTCGACGAACTTAGAAATGCGCCAGAGCGAATCGCCCGGAACATTCTGAGTCACCGATTACGCCGGCTCACTGAGTTGGGCATGGTGAAGAGAGAGCCCGACATAGACGATAAACGAAGATTTAATTACCTCCTTACCGAACGTGGGGAGTCTCTCCGGCCGATCGTGCAAAACATTGCCAATTGGGGCCTGCAGAACATTGACGATACCGAAACATTTCCCGACGCCTCGGGAACTGGGTGAAACAGAGATATAACAGATCGGGGGAAGACGACGCGATGGATCGAGTGCGTCCAATGAACGTTTCGTCCATCGCTTCGCTATGGCCGTATTCGCAACGAGGAGCAAGAGGCGAGTCCGGGATTATCCTTCCACTCCGATGATGTCGGGGCTATAGTCAAATTCCTGTGGGTCTCTGCACCGCATTCTCTAATGAATATGAAAAATACACTTATCCCCTTGATCATCCTGTCAGTAGGAATTGTCGTCGCAGCCCTGCTGCTTTCAGATGCTATAAAGACTCACGCATCTGCAATAAGAGAAAAATCTCGATTGGAAATATCACTCGAACCTGGAATACAAACCAGATTGTTCGGCCCCCAAGGAGTTTCAGTCGATCTCGGTGGTCGAGTCGAACTTGGAACTAGTCGGACAGGGAAGAGTATAGATTTGCAACATTCAATACGTGGTGGAACACCGCCTCTTCCGGTTGAGCAAAGATAACGAGAACAAACGGCGTAGGCACTCCGGTGTAATCGCCTGTGAAATCGACAATCGACAGAACGCTGGACTCCTCGGGCCGGGTCGCCTAGCCTTGAAGTGATTAGAAGGAATGAAAACTGTCAGAGACGACGGACTCCCCTCAAATTTCCTTCTATTTGTGGGGTTAGCTCTTTTGGGCGGAATAGTCCTTGGGAGGCAGTTCTTTGAATCCGAGAGACACCCAGAGGTTTTAAAGGTTATAGTAAATGCAACCTGGATACTCGGACTTATATGCTATTACACAGGTTTTTGGCGGGTTATCAGAGATAGAGGGCGACACACATCATGGTTTCTCCTCTCTTTTGCCGGACCTATAGGCGTTGGTATCGTTTACCTACTTCCAAAGTATGATATCAAGACGACACAGACAACCAGTGAACCGTTCCGCCAAATCTAGAATCAACCGAACGACCGAGCCTTGCGGGGTTATTCTCTGGTCTCCACGTTGACAATGATTGAATTCCACGAATTAAGTGGTCCACCATCAGCGCAGGACATAGAGAGACTTAACCAGGTTTTTCCGGAGGGAATTCCTCGAGAGTTTCGGTTATTTATAGAAGAACACGACGGTGCATACGAACCAGAGTGCTTGGTGGATCCAATGAGAATACAAAAGATCCCAGGCGGCGATCTTTATGGGCTACAGCTTTACACAATACCTGAGATATTTGAAGCAAGGGAGATCTACGAGGGTAGAGTTTCCCCAGATCTTGTTCCCGTGGGATTCGATTCTTTTGGCAACCAATTCTGCTTAGGAAGAATGGGACTACGTTACGGTAAGGTGATTTTCTGGGACCACGAGGACGACGTAGCTGGTTGCCTGAGCATTGGAATTCCCACTGATGCGGATCGCATTCACAAGAATGAGTATCCCATTGCGGATTCATTTGAGGTATTTCTCGATCTCTTAATCCTTGCGGAATAATGCTAACCAGAGGGTAGTCTCAATTCCACTCACTCTCCGCGTTCCGGTCCTGAGACACCTTTACAATCGGAAGAAAGTACTTCCCCACAGACATAAGATTGATATTTCTCGGATATGGGACTATCTTGTTGATTGCTTTTGTTGCGCAATCCGAGTCTACCAGAAAAAGAACCTATTGAGGCAGAGGCACTTGCGGACACAGGTTCCGTCTATCTTGCGATACCGGAGCATGTTTGCCTACAGCTTGAACTAAGAGCAGGCGGTCAAAAGGAGGTCACACTTGCCGACGGTAGCAAACAGATGGTTCCTTACGTTGGGCCTATCGAAACTAGGTTTAATAACCGTCGTGCCTATGTCGGGGCGATTGTCATGGGTGACGAGATCTTGCTTGGAGCCATTCCTATGGAAGATATGGATTTAGTTGTCATTGCTCACGAGAGGCGTGTGGATATTAATCCGCTCAATCCAGATTTCGCAGTGGCTCTTGCAAAATAGCACAGAACAAATTCGTAGCCTCGGCCCCGGAAAGCGGATGCCTTCCTCCGTTTGCCACGCTTAACGCTAAGTCCATCGCTTCACGATGGCCGCATTGCGGCACTGAGCAACAGCCGTTGCTCTTCGAGTTTCCATCTTCGTAGAAACTTCGGCGGGCTAGATGGCGGTCAAGAGCTCCTGCTTCTGTTTCCGGCCTGCTCCGTAGGCTGCAACCAGGAGAACGAGGCGACTCCGGGATTTTCCTTTTCCCCAGACGATGTCGGGGCTACTGTTCGACCCACGCGCCTACCACCTCCACATTGGCTTCAAATGAACCCAAAAGAACCAAAAACTCGAGCAAAGCGAAGTCTGATTGCGCCAATCTTATTTGTCTTCTTCAGTGCGATGGTCATCTGCCCATATATTTTGTTCGAAGATGGCCACTCGTTATCAATCTCTTTGAGCTTATGTGGGTTGTTAGCAGTAGTTTTTAGTGCATTGGATAGATCGCTAGACCGGAGAGCTCAGCTGGCTATTGGGCTATACATGTTCACTATACTTTTGCTGTTCTCAATGAGTATTGGAGTTTTCTTTTTCTTTTCCATTGGGAAAGCGGTGTTAGCTTTCATCGGAATCTCTATTGTTGGAGCGGTGGTTTTGACTCTGTTTGACACTGTTCTGGTGAGAAAGTTTTTCCCCGGCCTTTTCAAAACATCTGGAGGCGAATAAACCGAGGTATCTATCCCCGACAAGATTCTTGAGTTCTTGCATCTTGAATCGGAATTTGATAGAACCGTGCCTCCGTGATGTTGACCGCCGATTCGGTCAGGGAAGGGTTCGCTTCGACGTTGGCTAAAACGAAAACGAAATTAAAAATCTTTGGTAGTGTTCTGGTTGTATTTTGCCTTGTTGCTTGCGCCGATAGAGTCGAATTCGAGGTAAGTAAAAGTGATGCCGAATCCGGAAGAGGCTCATCTGGTTTTGATTTTCTCGAGAGCTTTGGCGAAAGTGAAGGGCCGTTTAAGTCGCAAGGTGGACCGAACGGGCACTATGGGTCTAGCATCTCCTTTTATGTTACCGTCGGAGGAGAGAAAATAGAAAGGAATTACACTCCGGAAGACGATTCATATGCCTACGCCGCTGACTTCTACACAAATAAAGACGGTGACGGTTTCGCGGTTGTCCACAAAATTCACAGAGAGGAATAGCTAACCAATCGGTGGTCTCAATTCTTTTCGCGCTCAGCGCTTCATTCTTGAGACGCCGCGATTCCACCACAACTAGGCGGTTAGAACCATTTGGAGGAAGACGGAAGAACCAAGTGGTCAACCAGACTTGGAACCCCACTGTCAAAATGACGAAAACTCATCTCGGTTTTGGTAAGTTGATAAGACATCTTGCCCTTTACGATTGACGTGACCTTGGAGAGCCCATAACCGAGGTCTTGTGAAACCTAGCAAACCACTTCTCGTCGTTTTGACTCTCGTTGCCGCAAGCCAATCCTACGCGAATTTTAGGTATGGCTTCAGCCAGAGTAATTATGAAGTTTTACCGGGCGAAAAGGTGGATGTGCAGGTTTCACTCATACAAGTAGAAGCCAACCCGATCGATCTAGCCGTCGATGGGATCTTCAGCGCGGGCGTTCAGGTCGTCTTTGGCGAAAACGCACCCTCTGATCCTGCAGTGGTATTGGAACTCAGCGACATTTCTGCGAATCCCGCCTTTGATGACACGCTTCTTGGTGAAGAAAAATCCCTGACTCCCGGCTCGAGTGCCTACTTCATCGACTCGGTAGACGACATCTTCGCTCCTCTGACTGGTAATGAGATTTTCCTCGGCACATTTCGCTTTACTGTCGGAAACATCGTAGGTGAGGTCACAAATTTGCGCGCTGAGGACATCACGCCGCCTCCCTCAACTTTCACGGAAACGGTGGGAGGAGACATCAACTTCAGCTCACTGGACGAATTTATATCGCCCGGCTTTTCCACAATCACTGTGATTCCTGAGCCAACAGCCTACGCCGCGCTGGCCGGAATGTTCTGTGCAGGTCTCCTGTTACTCAGACGCAGAACCAGGTAGAAACCGCGCAAACCTACTACTAGACTTTACCTCTTCCACTCCGTAGATGCGTCTGATAGGAAGGGATTACCGCCATCAGACGAAAGGCACAACGACCGCTTCAGAGCGGATCCTTGGGTACTGTTCCTACAATCTTACACGACTCTTTTTCCTGTTGGGCTCCCGCCCACTTTCGGCGAAAACAAAACCAATAAAATGTATAAGGCGACACGTATAAGCCCGATGGTCCCATCATACAGTGTTTCGGAAACGAAGGAATTCTTCACCGACATACTCAAGTTTGAAGTCATTATGGATTCACCGGACTACTGCATCGTGGGCCTTGGGAGGATTGAGATTCATATCCAAAAAGCTGGAGAGGATATAGGAGAAATGAGCTTTTACATGACAGTAGATGACATCGATAGGGTATGGAGCTTACTGAAAGAGAAGAAGGGATTTTTAAAGGGCACTTCGATTAACCTCCTTTGGACGTGACGAAAGCAATTTTGGTTTTGAGCAAGGCGACGGCTTCGCTTGGCGGGCTAGAAGCCCGTCTGCGAAGCCGCAACGCGGCTCAAATCCAAAAGGGCCTCGCCCCTAGGAGGTTGCGGCAGCACCGGTTCCGGGCAGCGTTAGCGGAGAGGTCCGAGGGCCTCTGGCCCGCAAACCTCTCCGCAGCCTCACCCGGATTCCGGCGGTGCCGCAATCACGAGCCAAAGGAGGTTAATCGAAGTGCCCTAAAAATACGTGAGCCATTCCAACAGCCGTATGGAATGAGAGAAGTCCATGTGACTATCCCCTACACAAAAACCCTCATGTTTATCGGCCAACCGTCTGAACCAGTCGATAGAGGCAACGGCTAGAGCCGTGCTATTCCTCAACAACAGCTTAAGAGAATGGATCATACGACTTCCAGCCGATTCAACGAACTTTGCCGTCGGGCGGGAGTAGCGGACGAGACGGCTTAGAGCACGTTCCGAGAACTGAAAGGGCTCTACTCCGACGAGAATCGTGCCTACCACAATCTGTCGCATATTGACCGAATGCTCTCTTGGTTGGACGCATCTGGACAGCATTCGGACGAAATAGAGTTCGCGATTTGGTTTCATGACGCCATCTACGATCCACTAGATAGCCACAACGAAGCACAGAGTGCACAATATTTTGCGGATCGAATCGGTTCATTCGTCGGAGGAAAGCTGACCGACGACGTTGAGCGCTTAGTTGTGGCAACCGATCCAAAACGCTCCAGATCAGGTAGGGAGGATGAGGATCTAATCATTGATATTGATCTGAGCATCCTTGGATCGGAGCCAGAAGATTACGAGGCCTACCAGACTGCCGTCAGACGCGAATATTCCTCCGTTCCGGAGGCACAGTTTTCCGCAGGTCGGAGATCGATCCTTCAGTCGTTTCTCTGTCAGCGCATCTACGCGACCGAATTCTTTAGTCAGCTTGAAGAACAGGCCAGGTCGAACATCAAAGGCGAACTAGAGGCCCTGCAAACCGGCAAGTAAGAACAAGACGCGGATGATCAACTGCCTTCTCTCTCCGAGCCGAAGACGAAATGAACGTTCAACCATCAACCCTAGGGTCGGTGAGCGTTGTCAGCAGGCAGCGTGATCGCTATGCCGTTCGCAAACAATATGAAGCGTTTTCCTACAATACAGACTACGCGTCTAACCCTTCGGGGGTTCAGAATCGAAGAGGCTAGCCGGGTGCAGAAGCTCGCTGGGAATCCAGCGGTAGCCAAGACTACGCAACACATTCCACACCCGTATTTGGACGGGATGGCGGAACGGTGGATTTCGACACACTTGAAGCAGTTTTACCACCAAGAGGGAATTACATTTGCGATAGAGGAAAGAGAAAGCGGTGAGCTTATTGGTGCGATTGGACTTGAATTCAATGCCTCTCAAAAAAGAGGAACGCTGGGCTATTGGATCGGAACGCAATTCTGGGGTAAAGGATTCTGCACCGAAGCAGCGAAAGCGGTTATTGAATATGGATTTACTGAGATGAACTGTCACAAGATTGAGGCAAACCATATGAAAGAGAATCGAGCCTCGGGAAGAGTGATGGAAAAGTGTGGAATGAAACACGAAGGAAGCTTAGCTGACCACACCCTTAAGAGTGGCCGATTTCACACCACTGAATTCTACGGTATAACCAAGAGCCAACAGGGTAGTGGTGGCAACTTTGGCTAGCGCAGTCGTTGCCATCCTTTAACCTTCGGAGAAAAAGGACATGCCATTATCACTTGAAAAAGTCGTTCCCTGGGGAAGATCACTGGATGAATATCGGCTGATGTTTTCTCTCTCAGATAGTGACTTGAGGAAAAGGATTGTTGGATGTGGAGATGGCCCGGCTAGCTTCAATGCTGAAATGAGTGAAATCGGGAACCGCGTTGTTTCTTTCGATCCATTATATCGCTTCTCGGGCGAGGAAATCGCTGCCCGTTTTGAAGAAAGCGTCGATCTTGTAATCAACCAAGTGAGGGCAAGTCTGGATTCCTGGACGTGGGCCTATCATCGCGACCCAGAGAATCTCCTTCTCAATCGGCGCAGAGCCTTGAGGCTGTTCCTAAATGACTTTGAAAAAGGCAAAAGAGAGGAAAGATATGAGCTGAAAGAGCTACCAACAGTAGAATACGCTGATCGAGAGTTCGATTTGGCTCTTTGTTCCCACTTCCTGTTCCTCTATTCTGATCATTTTTCCTACGAGTTTCACCTGTCATCGATACTTGAAATGTGCAGGATTGCGGAAGAAGTCAGAATTTTCCCTGTCCTCACATTGAAGCAGGGTAAATCCAAATACCTGGAGGGTATAATCGACTACCTACGGGGCTCAGGCATGTCAGCTGAGGTCAGGCGGGTTGACTACGAGCTACAGTTAAATGGTAATGAGGCTCTTTTTATCAGACAATTCGATTGATGTGGTACTGAGCACCTGCCTTCGCTTTTCGAGTTTTTAACTTCAGGGCACTTCGACTAACCTCCTTTGGACGTGACGAGAGCAATTTTGGTTTTGAGCAAGGCGACGGCTTCGCTTGGCGGGCTAGAAGCCCATCTGCGAAGCCGCAACGCGGCTCAAATCCAAAAGTGCCTCGCCCCTCCTTTCGATAAGACTCAAGGCCCTGAGCCTGCCGAAGGGAAGGGGTTGCGGCAGCACCGGTTCCGGGCAGCGTTAGCGAAGAGGTCCGAGGGCCTCTGGCCCGCAAACCTCTCCGCAGCCTCACCTGGATTCCGGCGGTGCCGCAATCACGAGCCAAAGGAGGTTAATCGAAATGCCCTTCCTAGAAACTGCTGCGAGCCAGACGGTGTTCAAGAGCTCATGCGCTGCATTCGCGCAAACAATGAACGACTTCCATTCACAAGGGTTTGAGATCGTCCGTGAGGTTTTCACCAAGGACGAAGTGGAAGCCATGCGGGAAGAGGCAGATCGGCTTTCGAAGAACGAAGGTTCGGCTTGCGTTCGGCACATTCGGAGCAAATCGAAGGAATTCAACCAACTGGCGAAATCAGTGCGGCTTCAGAATCTCCTCTCCAAAGGACTATCACCTGTAAGGAGTATCCTCTTTGACAAGACTCCACAGGAGAATTGGCCAGTTACTTGGCATCAGGACCTCACGATCACGGTCGAAGAAAAATGCGAAATTAAAGGATATGGCCCTTGGTCGACCAAAGATGGTTCTGTCCATGTCCAACCGCCTGTTGAAGTTCTCGAAAGAATGATGACGATCAGAATTCACCTAGACGACACACCACAGAAAAACGGAGCGCTTAGAGTCATCCCTGAGTCCCACAAGAGAGGAAAGATAGAATCGCGAGAGGTTCTCTCACATGTGAACGCTTCAGAAGCGATATGTGCATGTGGCGCAGGCGACGTTCTGTTAATGTCTCCTTTGATCCTTCACTCATCTAAGAGATCTGAATCACCCAAACGAAGAAGGATTCTGCATTTCGAATATGCACGACTAAACAGCCTAGACGATAGGTTGTCTTGGCATGAACCCTCACAAAGCGAACCAGTCGCTTCGGGACAACATCGTTAATGCGCCGCGCCTCTTCTCACCGTTTCCATCAATGACAATAATCGAAACAGAACGATTATTGCTTCGGGAGTTTGAGACCGCCGATATCGATTCATTGGCGTATATCTTCGCAGATGCCGAAGTCATGAAGTTTAGTCGTGGGATTAAATCGCGAGAAGAGACCCGGGCTTGGCTGGCAAAGTGCAGCAATAATTATTCAAGCTTTGGATTCGGACTTTGGGCTGTGGTTGAGAAAAGTGGACAGGAAGTGATCGGTTATTGTGGGTTATCCTGTTTTCCTGATATCTGCGGGCAGAAAGAAGTTGAAGTCGGCTACCGGTTAGCACGTTCTAGATGGGGATTTGGTTTCGCGACTGAGGCCGCCTTAGCAGTTCGTGAATATGGATTCAATGTAGTCGGTCTAGAAAGGCTCATTGCTTTAGTCGATCCAGATAATACGGCTTCGATTCGGGTGGCTAGGAAGATTGGTATGGAATTCGAAAAAGAGGCTTTTTTAGAAGGATATGACTATCCTGATCATGTCTACTCGATCGAAAAACAGCCGGGGGATAAGGAGCGGAACCGCGTAATCGCTTCAAGGGGCGAGTGATTCGTTTCGTTGGATCCATCGCTTCGCGATTGCCGCAATGCGGCGCTGCGATGGAGCCGTCTCTCTTGGATCTCCCACTTTCACAAAGACTTTGGTGGACCAGATTGAGGTTAAGAGGCCAGCTACCTGTTTACGAACAGCTTCTCAGTCCGTAAACAGAGGAAGGAATTAACTCCGGGATTGCGCTGTGATCAGCGAACTCACTATCGTCACAGCGCTGATTTTCCTTTGTCTCCGTTTTCCGAAACTCATGAATCCCGAAACCTACGCCTTCGTAAATATCGGAATCGCGATCTTGATTTCAGGTCTTAGCATCCCACTGATTCTACGGAAGGTTCCTATGAACCACTTTTACGGAGTCCGTTTTCCGCAGTCATTCAAATCAGAAGAAGCGTGGTTTGAGATCAATGAGTATGGAGGCAAAGCCCTTTTGGTCTCGGCACTTCCCATATTTCTGTCCGGCGTTTACGGTCTGATTCAGAAGCCGGAGAACTTTTTCTCAATCGGAACTGCCATCTTGGTGATTTCACCGATGACCAGTTGTTTGATCAGCTACTCGAGGGCTCGGCAGATTGACCACGAGAACAACGGCTAACTAGGTTCGTCAGCCAACTGCGAAAGGTAGGTTGGCTGAACTTGGATGTTCGTTGAAAGAAATGTTAACCATCCGAAGAATCCAGCGTTGTGAAGGGGCTCTTTTTCGGGATCTGAGACTCGCGGCGCTCAAGAGCGATCCTTATGCGTTCTGTTCGACGTACGAAACAGCCATAGAACGTTCGCCGGAAAGTTGGTGTCAGCAGGCCGATAGCACAGCGGAAGGTTCTACACGTTCGACATTTATTGCCTTTCGCGAGGATGAGCCAGTAGCCATTGCAGCAATCTACGGAAGCGAAGAAAAAGAAGGTGAAGCTGAAGTGCTTCAGGTTTGGATTACCCCGGATTTGAGGGGCTCTGGCCTCGCTAAGAAAATGATGGATACAGTTTTTGCTTGGGCTGAGAACAACGGCTTCTCAAAGGTCATTGGCGAAGTAACCAAGAACAACGGAAGAGCGTTGAGTTTTTACAGGAACTACGGGTTTGAAGTAGTTTCCGAAACCGTATCTGAGATAAAGATACAGAAGACCATTCGGTCGAACCGATCGGTAGTTCAAGATCCGGAAGCTTCGTCTTCTCGATCCTGACACGTCGCCCCTGTGTGAGAAGAGATGATCGTCCAAGAGATGCAGGTCTACTATGGTCAACGTGCTTCCGAATATGACTCTTCGATGGGTTATGATGACCCGAGCGTGATCGAAGGGCTTCATCCTGTAATTCGGGCGCTCAAGAAAATCGCAAAAAGGAAGCGGGTCCTGGAACTCGCATGTGGTCCCTGCTTCTGGACGGGGCAGATTAGCGACGATGCGGATTCGATTACGGCAACTGACTACAATGAGACCACCCTGGAACAGGCGAGGAAAAAGGAGCTGCCATGGCAACGAATCACTCTGGAACAAGCCGATGCCTATGACTTGAGGTCGATTTCAGGCGATTTTGACATGGTGATGGCGGTTGATTGGTTTGCCCACGTTCCCAAATCAAGAATTCCCGGTTTTCTCTCCGGAATCACCCAAAGGGTTCCGGAGGGAAGCTCAATTGTATTTATCGACCAGCTTGCGGTTTCAGGTTCTTTCAGTGGAAAGTTCGACGAGGAAGGAAACCACCTTCAGGAACGGAGCCTCGCCGGAGGTAAGCGCTTCCGGGTGATTAAACACTTTTTCTCAGATGAGGAGTTTCACGAATGGCTCGAACCTCACACGGTAAATATTTCGATCAGAAGGTTTCCTGAGTGCAGGCGCATTCTAGTCCATGCAAAAACAAAGCATTGTGCTCCGGATTGCGGTGGCACCATCTAGCTGAATCGGAACACGTTGAGGTTCTTTGAAAAACATGAGTAAGAACGACCTTGTCGAAGTTCCAGAGAGTAAGAAGGCTGTGCTTCGGCAGCTGTTCGAGCTCTATGAATATGAGCTGTCTCCATACACAGGCCATCAAGTCAACGAATATGGATGTTTTGGATACCGATATTTCGACAACTATCGGACAGAAACCGACCGTTATGCCTACTGGATCATGGTCGAATCAAGAATCGCAGGATTCATCATGGTGAACAGTTATTGTGAGGTTGCGAAGGATCCAAATGCAAAAACGATAGCAGAGTTCTTTGTTATGAAGACGTTCAGGCGCCAGCGAATTGGTCAAAGAGCAGCCGTAAGAGTATTCAACCTGTTTCCCGGAACGTGGGAGATTCACCAATTCGTGGAAAACAAGAAATCAATGATCTTTTGGGAGAATGTGGTTGATGAATACACGTCGGGAAATTTCGAAAAGCAAGTAATGATCACGGAGGATGGTGAGCAGCAAGTCATTCTCTTTAACAATGCTGGAGTTTAGGGCACTTCGATTAACTTCCTTTGGCTCGTGATTGCGGCACCGCCGGAATCCGGGCGAGACTGCGGAGGGCGAGACTGCGGAGAGGTCTGCGGGCCAGAGGCCCTCGGACCTCTCCGCTAACGCTGCCCGGAACCGGTGCTGCCGCAACCCCTTCGGGGCGAGACACTTTTGGGTTTGAGCCGCGTTGCGGCTCCGCAGCCGGGCCACTAGCCCGCCAAGCAGAGCCGTCGCCTTGCTCAAAACCAAAATTGCTCTCGCCACGTCCAAAGTAGGTGAATCGAAGTGCCCTTTAGAACAAGACGGAAGCATCCACTCGGTGAAAGGCTCTGACCTCCATTCCGTGTGGCATTTTGACTTTTCTTAACTGCTCTTCCTAGCACGCAACCAGAAGCATGAATCGACACAGGGATTGCCCTTCTGCGAGCAAGTTTGGTAGCCTCTCTCTCCCAATTGTGTTGATGCCTCAGAGAATGGTTTATGATCTAAGACTAGAGACTCCATCTGTGACGGACTATATTGCTATTCGCCTAAAGGCTGGCCTATCGAGAAAGTCCAAAGAGGCGGCCGCGGTCGGTCTGGCAAACACTCTTTTCTCTGTGGTAGCGTATCACGGGAATGAAAGAGTTGGAATCGGACGAATCATCGGAGATGGAGGTTGTTTCTTTGAGGTGACAGATGTGGCTGTTTTGCCAGATCATCAAGGTAAAGGAGTAGGAAGCCTAATTATGGAATCGCTTGCCGATTTCCTGAAGAGGAATGCGCCTAAGACGGCCTTTGTGGGTCTCTTCGCCGAGCAGGGCACTCCGGAATTCTACAACAAGTTTGGATTCAACAAAGCGGAGTCGGCGGATTTACTGGGGATGTACATGAGAATTCCGGGGGAATGAGTGAACGGTTGTTAAACTGCGCCTGATACAAAGTATGATCGCAAAAATCGAAATCGGTATCGCAATCGAAAGCCCTCGAGACCCGATATCGAATCCCGAGTATGTTCCATTTGAGCAGCGAAGTAATATCAACGAAGCTGGATGACAGCTCCAGCATCCAACCCAACATTCGATGCCGGTAGTTTACGTTCAGCGAAAGAATAATGAATCCCGAGATCGATCTACTTTTTTAGAGATCTAGTTTGAATTCGTTGCCAAAGTAACACGTCCCCCCTTTTTCGCTCCTTAAATTGGAAACTTCTGTTCAGCGAGGGTAGTTGGGTCCCGGCGGTTCTTGCCTTTGGAACAGGATTTGCTTTCCGTCCGGAATGGAACAACAACCGCTTTCGTGGTCTGAGCTTGGGAATCTAATCTCTCAGTTGACTGAGCAAGTGCGTGCACTGCACTGCCGTGAGCCTATTGACCGGCTCGTTGGAATTAGCCGCGGTGGTCTTCCGATCGGTGTGTGCCTGTCCCACCGGCTCGGTCTACCTTTTACACCTGTAGAAGTGAGAAGCTACCGCGAGGATCGGACTCAAGGGGATGTCGTTCTGGATACGCCTGAGGAGGTTCTCAACCGATGCACTGGGCATGTGCTTTTGGTTGATGACTTGGCGGATAGCGGTAGGACCTTTGCGTTTTTGCTAGAGAAGTTCAAGGAGCTCACAGGCCCGAAAATTACGATCGCGACTCTTTACTACAAACCCACCTCTGTAATCGTTCCTCACCATTACGTGGAAGAGACCTCAAAGTGGATTGTCTTCCCCTGGGAAGAATAGCAGTCTTCCCACGTATGGATTTCTTTCTCGACCGATCAGAAGTCGTCAATCGATGGAATCGGGACTACCCGGCTCGGCTGACGATCAAGTCCGGCGACACAGTTAGTTTCGAAATGCGTGACTCTAGCGACGGTCAGGTTTCGCCGGATATGACAGCCTCTGATTTCGGAAAAATCGATAAATCCCGTATCCATGCACTTACCGGACCCGTTTGTGTAGAAGGTGCTGAACCGGGGGATCGATTGGTTCTGGAAATTCTTGACTACCAGCACGAGGGTTGGGGCTGGAGTGGTCTTGTGGATGGGCTCGGGTTATTGGCGGACGACTTTTCGGGATCATTCTTGCATACTTGGCGTTTTGAGGGGAATGAAACGAGATCGATGCCTGGGCTGACGATCCCTCTTCGTCCGTTTTGTGGAATTATCGGAGTTCAGCCCGAGGAAAAAGGGGAATTCCGCACGCGACCACCCGGCAAATTTGGAGGAAATCTTGACGTAAGGCATTTAGTTGCGGGGAGTCGTCTTCACCTTCCGGTCCAAATCCCTGGTGCCGGTCTTTGTGCAGGGGATGCTCATGCAGCCCAAGGAGACGGAGAGGTATGCCTAAACGGGATGGAGGCACCCATGACGGTGCGGATGAAGGTAGAGTTGCAAAAGGATCGTCCTCTCCCGGGACCCTACCTCGAATGTCCGGGTGAGCTGGAGCCTCCTGAGTTTGCCGAACATGGATACCATGTGTTCATCGAGTCTGACCCTGATCCACGTGAGGCAAGCAAGCGGGTAGTCAGACGCGCAATTGACTACCTCGTTAAACGTTTGGGTTTGTCGCGGGAGCAGGCGTATATCACTTGCAGTGCAGTAATCCGTCTAAAGATCAGTCAATTGGTCAACGAGCCTACGATGACGATCTCAGGGTACTTTCCCGAAGCGGTTTTCGACGAACGTTCTACAGTGACGCCATGATTCGTATCGAAGAGAGAGACTCCTGGCTCTTGCTCGAGCATGACAAGCATGCTGCGTTGGCGGGGGAATTTGCGCGGCATTGGAAGAATGAGCGATTTCTTCCTCCGGAACCTTTCGTTCACGTGTTGGACGCTGTCTCCCGGCATGACGACAGTTGGAAAGAGGTGGATGCAAATCCCAACCTGACCCCTGAGGGAAACCCGTCGGCTTTTTCGAGCGAGCTGGTGGGAACTTATGACGCCTTTGAGGAGATCGATTTGGAGGACTACCTGTCGGTACGTGGAAGGGCTACGGAAAAGGCAGCCCAACGAGATTCCTATGCTGCGGTCTTAATTTCCATGCACACGGTGAATCTGTTGACCGAACAGGCTGATTTGAGTCAGCTCAACGAAGAGGAAAGCCGAATTCACGGCGATTTTATTGCCGGACAACTTTCGCGTCAGAAAGAGTTGGTGGAAGGTCTGCGGGAAACCGGTTTTCCAGAGGCGGCTCTCGCGGAGGAATCTTTTCGGTTGGGCTTCGAGTTTCTTCAGGGCTGCGATAGCTTATCCCTTTTGGTAGGCGTCGATTTCTCTTCTCCCTCTCAATTGCGGCATGCCCAGCGAACCCGCGACGGACGGAAGACCGAGATAGGTTTCGAGCCGAAAGGGAAGGGAATCTTTCAACTGGATCCTTACCCATTTGACGAAGAGGGCCTTGCGTTCTGTATTCCTTATGCACGTGTTCCTAAAGAGGCCACCGGAAGTCTGGGAGACTTTCGCAGGGCTTATCAATCTGCAGAAAGAGTATCTAAGGAGATCTTCTTTTTCCCGAAGCCATCATGACTGGTGCGGAAACACGATTGATTGAGTTGGGCCTCTCTCTTCCCGAGCCTCCGAAGCCCGGAGGAAACTACCTCCCGTTTCGTAAGGATGGAAATCTCGTTTTTCTAGCAGGTGTCATTAGCTGCTCTCCGACCGCAGGCGAGTTTATCGGGCAAGTGGGCGAAGACTTATCTTTGGAGGATGGTTATGAGGCAGCACGGGTTTGTGCACTCAACGCTTTGGCGGTGATGAAGACGATTACGGGATCTTTGGAAGACGTAGAGCAAATTCTTTACGTCGGCGGCTATGTGAACGCGATTCCTGCATATGGGAAGAGCCCTTCCGTGGTGAACGGAGCGTCCGATCTCTTTGTCGCCGTTTTCGGTGATTTGGGAAGGCATGCCCGTGCCGCCGTTGCCGTCGCAGGTCTACCGATGAATGCCGCGGTGGAGATTCAGGTGAACTTCAAGCTTCGGGATGGGTCTTAAAGCTGTCTGAATCAAGCTGTCGGTTTGTTATCCAACTGACTTCTCCGCATACTTTGCAAGGCGAGGGCTGAGCCATCCTCCTAGCACGAGCTGGGCAGGGTGATACACGAGGAGAGGGACCATCAGTAGGCTTAAGTCGGCGTGGAGGCCGTCTTGGCCGAAAATCATTACCGAGAGTGGTAGACCCACAGCGAGGGTCTTCTGGCTCCCGCAAAAGAAAGCTGCGACTCGGGTAGGCGGATCGAGGCGGATTAGGCCTGAAAGGAACCAGACGTAAAAGGAAGCAACCGCGAGAAGGACTAGTGCCCCAATAAAGGTGAGCAATAGCACAGGTCCCTCGATAGTAGTCCAAACGTCCTCAGTAAAGCTCTGGCAAAAGGCAGCATAAACGATGAAGAGGATTACGGTATTGTTGAATCGTCGAATCCCGACTTTGTGCCTTTCGGCCCAACCTTTCAAGAACCAGCGGCATCCCTGGCCTAAAAGTAACGGAAGGATAATCTTTAGGAGTATTCCGATAAGAATTGGACCGACCTCAATTTGCTGGAAGGTCCCACTCAAGCCAAGAAAGCCCAGGCAAAGAAAAGGCACGAGAAATATGCCACCCACGTTGGAGAGGGTAGTGTTGAAAAGAGCTCCACTTACGTTGCCGTTCGACGTTGTCGTTAGCGCTATTGCCGACGCAATGGTCGTAGGAAGGAACGAGAGGTATAAAAAACCCAGACGGAGATCTGGTTGGGCAAATTGGCTCGAGAATGCGGCTAACGCTGCAGAAACAACGACCGGAAAAAAGAGAAACGTAGTCGTCTGAACGCAGAGATGTAGCTTCCAGTCTGTAAGGCCCTTTTTCAGCTCGCCGAGTGGAAGCAAAACTCCCTGAAGAAAAAAAATAAAAAAGATCCCTACTGCCTTAAGCAGAGGAACTGGAAGAATACCAGACTCGGAACCGAATTCAGGAGCTAGCGCGGCAAGAAGAATGGCAACTGCGATTCCAACCACAAAGGAATTGGCAGTAAGCAACTGCTTCATCCGCTAACTTTTTCTCGGATCTGCTTCAGGAGCACGTCAATGACCCCGGTTACCCATCTTTCTCCATCTGAAGCTGATGCGAGAGTCGCGTCCCCGAGAGTGCCGCTCGGGGTAAAATCAGCGATTTTCCAAGCGAAAGTGGCGAAATGGTTCTCCGCGGCGAAAGAGCCTTTTGGAAACCGGTCGTCCATCCAATAGCAGTCCGCCTTGTCCATTTCGACCATATCCGGACAAATGGCGAGCATGAGAGAGGTTTCATATTGTCCTGCGTGGATACCGAACTGTTCTTCCCTGGGATCAAGATCGGTAATCGGATGCGAATCGAGAATGGATGCCTTGATTCCAAAGGAGGTTTCAATTTCTAACACGGTCGTTTGTAGCACAGGCTGATTCCCACCGTGCGTATTCAAAAGGGCGATTCGGGAGAATCCCATCTGCTTGACTTGTTCGGCGGTCGAAAGCACCTGTGCGCGAAATGAATCGCCTGAAAGGCTCAGGGTTCCCGGGTAACCGTCGTGTTCGTTGCTTTTTCCTATCCAAATGGGAGGTGCAAACCAGACGGGCTCATCCTCATTAAGACCTGCGATTAGTCTGGAAACGAAGGAAGTGCCCAGAAGGGAATCCACTCCAACTGGAAGGTGTGGGCCATGTTGCTCGATGGCACCTGTGGGAAGAATGATGAGTGCTTTTGAATTCCGGGCTGCCTCCCGAATCATTTTTGGCGTCATCGAAACCAAAAACCGCTGGGAACGTGTGTTCTCTTGAGTCATTTTACAACCATTCCCTAAAAGGGAGGATTCGCAGGAAAAGCGATTACCTCACGAAGTAGTGCATCCAAAGTTCTTTCTTCAGCGACAACCCCGGCTTCAGAAGAACCGAATTCCAATTGGATCGTGAATACCCTCATATCAGAGTATATCCTCAATTCACGGGCGACCGTGTCTAACCACGGACCAAGGATTGGGTTTGCGTGAACAAATACGATTTTTCTTACGTTTGCCTTCTGGACAGAGTCGGCAATCTCAAAAAGGGCTTTCGATGCGGCAGGAAGGCTTGTTCCAAATAGTATTTCCGGGACAAGGTTTGGGACTCGGTTAAAAGAGGGAAGAATTCGGAACGATGAGTGGAGATTCGAAGGTTGATTTTCCCCGGAAAAAAATGATTGGCAGGCGACTTCGATTTGCTTCCAGACTACCTCATATTCGCGGTTGAGTGGGACATCATTGCCGCGGTTTACAAAGGCACAAACCGGTTGGATTGCCATTCGCGGGAGGACTTCCGAACTCGGTTCGAACCCTTGCCATGGCAACGAGTGCCACGCCATATCCGCGTCGATCTCAAAAAGCCCACTCATGAACGGCGATAATGAATTACTTGCCCGTCCCTGACTGTTTGGATAATATCGCCCGGCTGGCAGCGGGTGACGACCGAAGCAATCGCGTGGTGTGAAGTGGAAAGAAGAGGTGAAGAGAAGTCGAATTCAACAAAAGAAGCGGTATTCCCTACCTCGAGGCTTCCGGGAAACCAGTTGCCCCAGCAAGTTCTGCCTGGGTTGGTAGTTACCATTTTGAGGACCACGGCAGGGTCTACCAAGTTCTCGTTTCCAGTTTGTGATCGGACGAGTTTGTAGGTGAAGTCGAGTTCGGGAAGGAGACTGGGACCATTGAGCATTCCGTTGTCAGTCCCTAAAAGGACCGGAATGCCCGCATCGAGAAGTCGAGCTACCGGGGGCAGTGACAGCCCGAGGGTCGCGTTGGCCCGCGGATTGACGACCGCGGGAATACCTGCCTCAGCGATCTCGTTGATTTCTTCTTCAGTGGCTACGGTCAAATGGACGATCAGATCAGGATCCAGTGACTGGATTGCTCTGGTCAGATCACCCTCACCCGTCCTTTCCCAACTAGTGCTTCGATAAGTTCCGTCTTCGAGACAATGGATGGCTTTTCTCTTTCCTGCCTGAACACAAATCTCATTGATCTCCTTCCATGCAGTGTCGGTAAGATCGTTCATGGTGCTTTCTGAGAACCCATCGGACAGAGTGAGGAATTCCTTGAGCTCATTGACTGACTCTTTGGGGAGAGAAGATACATTCTCTTCCAATTCTTTTTGGGTGAAAGGCAACTGATCGAACTGGCTCAGAATTACTGACCGAACACCCGTTCTATCGGATGCCTCACGAAGACGGGTGCAGCCCACTGATCCCTGTTCTCGGAAATCAATATGCCCAATCGTTCCCGACGCTGCCATGCCGGTAAGAAAATTCTCGATTGCTTGGGAATGCTTCTTTGCGGCAACTGCGGCAAGCGAGCGATACTTGAAGCCATCAGGCCGGAAGAACCCTTCTGCGAGAGTCAGTTTGGTAGCCGCGTCAGCAAGGAAACAATCGCCCACGTGGGTGTGACCATTGACAAAACCCGGAACGATGACTGATCGGCTACCGATCGGTGTGGGAGCCTCTCCGGTGACCGAGATCGATGAAATCGAGCCATTCTCGTATTCAAATGACGAGCACAGGACAGGAGATAGCTCTTGGCCAAGCAACACGACGCAATCTTCAATTTTTCCGGATAGGTCGTTCATGATTGTTCCTGAGAGATCATTGCCTGAAAAAGGGAAGGCAGGACTCTTTTCCATCGGTCTGGTGGAAGCAAGCACTGGAGCGCGCAGTAAGGGTTTTCCTTAGAGCGAAAGGGTAGGGTGATCGCAGATAATCCAGCGAGGCTGGCTGGCGACGTTAATTGAAGCAGTCGCTCACGATCCCTAGGCGACATCCTCTTGCGGGGAACGTCGCCCGGAGTGACCGGTAGGAAGACAAAATCGAACTTCTCGAATAGCTCAGAAAAGGCCCTTTTGACTCTTTCCTGAACTAGATGGGCTTTCTGAATTTCTCCGGAACTCCAAGACAGGGCTCTTAATATCTTTGCAAGAACAGATGGGTCGTATTGGGCGCGATATCTCTCGATCCAACCCTTGTGGACTTCGTAAGCCTCTAGACTCTGAACAATTGAAAATGATTGGGAAACAATCGGTGCAAACAAGTCAGGTAGATTATCGCGGTGGATCGTTGGGCTTGAGATTTTGGTTTTTGCAGAGGTCGGAACAGGTATCTCGGGAAACTCGATCTGAAGACCTCGGAGGATCGTTTCCTGTTCGGAAAGGTCAAGGTCCAGTAGGGCTTCTGAGACTGAGATGAGGTCCACCAAGTTGTGTGTCATCCATCCAACGGTATCGAGTGAAGGGGCAAGAGGTATGCAACCTTCGTGGGCCCATGGGTTAGGCGGAAGGCGCAGGCCAAAAAGTCCACAGAAGGCGGAGGGTACGCGAATGGATCCTCCTGTATCCGTGCCGAATCCAACGTTCACCAATTGTTTTGCCACTGCCCAAGCACTGCCGCTACTGGATCCGCCCGAGACGAAGTCGGGTTCGAACGGATGTGGGCAATCTCCGTAATGAGGATTCGCTCCGTCCAAGCCGTAAGCAAATTCGTTCATTTGGGTTTTGCCGAGAATAGTAAGTCCTGTTTCCCGGATTTTCTGGACGAACGGTCCATCACGATGAGGAGATGGCCGCACCTCCTCGAGAAAGAGGGATGACGCGCGGGTGGGAAATCCTGCGACGTCGAAATTGTCTTTAATGAGGCAAGTCATTCCCGCGAGTGGCTTGTTTGTAGACTTTGAAACCTCATGTTCAGCAACGGTAGACTCCGTTGGAGTTAACTCGGAAAATACCGCCCTTTTTAGTCCTGCCGAGAACGTGTTTACTTGTTCGTAAAAGGCTGAAACTGACGGGGTATCTTCCTTTACGTGAGTCTTGACAGTGTTCTTCACGGACAGAATTGAGCTAGATGTTCTCTTCTTCGACTGGATTCCTGAGAACTCCGATTCCTTCGATTTCGATCTCCACAGTATCACCGGGTTTCAGAAAGCGAGGCGGATTTCGGGCGGTTCCAACACCCGGCGGGGTGCCCGTCAAAATGACGGTTCCTGGTAAAAGAGTGGTGCTTCCGCTGAGAAAAACGATCAGGTCTTCGACGGGAAAAATTAGATCGCTTGTCGAAGAGTCCTGAAAAGTTTCGCCGTTGAGGCGGGAGCTAATGTGAAGGTTATTCGGGTCTCCAATGCTGTCTGGAGTGACCAGTAAAGGTCCAAGAGGGCAGAACGTATCAAACCCCTTTCCTTTGCACCACTGGCCACCACTGTAAATCTTCTGCCAATCTCGTGCACTCACGTCGTTCGCAACAGTAAATCCTGCGACGTAGGACAATGCCTCTTTAACGGAAGCATTTTTACACCTCTTGCCGATTACGATGGCGAGTTCCGCTTCAAAATCTACCTGTTCGCTACGCAGCGCCCGAGGAAGGAGAATCGGTTCTCCAGTACCAATGACTGCAGAGGGGGACTTCATTGTAACTACCGGGAAGTCAGGGAGTGGCTGGTTCATCTCCATGGCGTGCTCGCGATAGTTCAATCCAATAGCGAAAAGAGTGGAACCGAGGGCGATCGGAGCCAGAACCGAGGCAACTTGGATCTCCTCATCGGTCCCAACGAAACCAGTAGTAAGATCTCCTTCACAGCGGTAAAAGTCTCCCTCTCGGGAAGTCGCGTAGGTTTCATCACCGGATTCCAAGGCCACCCGAAACACTCTCATGATTCCATCTCTTTCTCCTCAAACGGACTTGCCAGAGAATACCCTTCTTTATCCAGACCTTTTCCGGGCCAGTCGACCAGGTCTACGCCGTACTCTGCAGCTGCCTGAAGGGTGATTTGGTTGAGAAGGCTCTCGTAGTAAAAAATGGAATACGGCTCAGGAAGTGGAGACGAGAAGGCCCTCGCAGGATTTATCCGGTCAAAAAGGGGTCCTATCTCCTTTAGGAGGGTGTGGTCTGCTTGGCTTTGGGAACTGAAGATCCATCGGCTCGATGGATTTTGCGTCTCCGCTTGAAAGGGCCCGTGTGAGTAGTCGAACACATCTCGGCAAGAAGGAGCTCGGAGAAACAAAGTTTCTAAAATCTTCGCACTCAGGTTCTGCGCGTAGAGGACCGTAAGGTCAGTAAAGTAGAAGTCCACTCCGGCTAGAATCTCTGCCGCGAGCTTATCGGTGGTTAGGTCGTCCAAAGGAGGATGTTCAAAAAAAGATAGGATTTCTCCAACTGGGATATTCCGTTCACTGAGTGAAGATCCGATTAGTAGTGCCGATGCCATTGTGCAGACTGGACCGATCACCCGAGGAAGAATCTCGAACTCGTTTTCGAAAGGATGGCAGAAGATGGTTGCTCCTTCCTCTCTGACTTTTTCGAGGAGGTCTGCCCGATCAGGTTTTCCGGCCGCCCTTTGGCCCTTGGTCGTGGAAGAGGTAATCAGGGTCAGGCCGGAATACGACTCTCGTCTTGCAAGTGCGATCTGGGCGTTGGGTGCTAGCCCTTGGGTAAAAACAATGAGGTACCGGGAGTTCTCTTCTGCTGGCTTGGATTGATAAAATCGATTTAGGGGAAGAAACTCTGCAGGGATAGACGTCCATTCGTTCAGTAATCTCACTAGGTAACGAGCAGCGGCTTCGGAGCTTCCCAAACCCGTGGCGACTACCCCTGATGATGATCGAAGTTTTTCTGGATGCGGAAACACCGAATCAAACGTCTCGGCAAGAAACTGCGGAATCTGGGAGATTCTGTCTTTGAGAATCTCAAGGCCTGCACTGGCGGCCATCGATCAGCCTTCTGATTCCAGGAAGATCCAATTCACCACATTGAGTCCACTCCTGTGAAGGGCTTGGGCGTATTCATTCTTCTGCACCAAACTATTTGGGGAATTCATAACCATCTGAATGTTTAGGCTCGGGAGGTGACTCTTTAAAACCTGAAACGCCACTTCATAGTCGCGTTGGTCAAAGGGAATTCCAAGTTTTTCATAGGAGTCTCTGGTTCCCCTGCTCCGGTTTTGCTCCATTAGCATTCTATCCACTGCAAAAGCTCCGAATCCTGCTCCTCTGCCGTCCTGGTATACCAAGACTACTGCGCCACTACCATAGCGAACAATGTGCTGGATGGCCCGATTGTATTTGGCTTTGTTGTCATCCACTTTGACCGGGAATCGATTGAGAATGGATTCGCTTTGAATTCGGACAATTGGGCTTTCGTAGGGTTTCGGTTTGCCATGAGTAAGCACCACAAAGTCATCACCCGTCACGATGTCGTAGTAAACGTGAACGCGAAACCAATACGGTTCAAAGAGAAGGCCCTGGAGAGGATTACCCTCCGCACTTTCATTGGCTCTTTTCATGGTCTCAGGGTCTATCTTCAGCATGAGCCGATTTCCCCGCAGAGACTCAAACTCCTTGATCAGCGGATGGATACCCGTCGTGTATTCTTCAATCGCAGAGTCGCCTAGCATGCTCCGGACTGCCTCGTACGAAACCACAATCTCGTCGTCAATAGGGCGCACTGGAAGGAGATAGCTTGCCATATAAATAAAACGCTCAGCCTCCGTCAGCCGCTTCGGTTTGAATGGTACTACTGGTTCGGGAAGCTTGATGTCGGCAAGTGGTATTTCGTTGGGACGCGATAGCTCGTGTCCCGATTCTTTTTTCGACTTCAGGTAGAATAAGTTGAACGGTCCCGGTTCGAACTCGATGGTCTCTGTTCGGGCAACGGTGAGACCGTTCCTCTCCATCGCTGCGACTTTGTCCGGATTGTTGGTCAGGATTACCCATTCTGCATCAATTCCGAGTATGTGCACGATATCCGCAATGTTGAGATACTGCCGGTAGTCTTTTTTCAGACCAAGGAGTCGGTAGGCATCGAATGTCGAGAGGGTGTCACCACTCGCCTGAACCAGCATTCGATCACGCGCTTTGGCTGAGTAGCCAACCCCTCTTCCTTCCTGTAGAAGATAAAAGAGGACTCCATCTCCGCTTTTCGCAATCTTCTCCATTGCTCCTTCCAACTGCTGAACACAGTCGCAGTCGCATCCGCCCAGGGTTTCGCTGGTGACGCAACTGGAATGCATGCGGGTGTAAAGAAGATCCGCATTTTCAACGTCTCCATAGGTGAGCGCAATGATGTAGCCTTTGTGAATAATGTCCTGAAAAATGCAGGCTCGGAAATCACCGAACCTAGTTGGAACCGCAGTGTAGGCCAAATAAACTGTTGTTCCGTGGACCGGGTGATCGGAGAAATTTCCCTTTTCTAAAGTTGAGGCGTTATAGGAATAGTCGCGTAGCCACTCGGGCAGATTATTGAGATCAATCGTCTTCTTTACTTCAGTTTTTTTCGGGGCGTCTTTCACATCTGTTGGAGCGCTCATAGGCGTTACTAAAGCAGTGTTTGTGCCACGAGTCGAAACCAGAATGATGCGAAAGCCTGAGGCGTCGGGATTCGGGAGGGAAGATATTCGGGTCTATACAGACTACACTTTATCCCACGACTGTTTGATCGAGAGACTGTTTGTTCCAAGTACTTTTGCTACCGAAGTGGTGGAATAAATCTAGCGATCGACTAAGGGGTTCTCGGCGTCAGTTTCCCGGTAGAAGACTTTGGACCCTGTAAGGATACCTGTTCTTGTTTTTCGAACCTTAGGCTTAAAAGCACAGTAGCGGGGAGCAGAGCGAACAGCGCCAGCAATATCGTACTTTGGAAAATCAGATCGGCGAAGGAGTGGAGAAATAGAACAAGCACAGCAACACTCCAAAGAATCGTCTCTTCTCGAAACCAACTAATTTTGGCGAGAAACATGACGAGGTAATAAAGAAGAAATAAGCTGATGATTGAGGCACCAACGATTCCCAGTTCCACTGCCATCTGCAACGGGTCGTTGTGTGCTTGGACCCAGCTCGTTCTGATTCCACCCGTTCGTCTGTTCTGGCGGACCAGTTCAGGAAACTGATCGATGTACAGGCTAAAGACATGTCCGTAAGAGTCTGCACCGTAGCCGAAGATAGGAACGTCTTGAAACATCACTATCGAGGCGTCATTTCCGATCGTTCTTCCTGAATACTCCAACTCGGCAGGAACATTTAGCAACCGGCGGAAGTGTCGTTCCAATGTTTCCTGGTTCTGGGCTGCCACGATGGAAACGATCAGTATTGAAACCAATAAACCAACTATTATGCCGCTAAATGAACTTGTCCGCCACTGGCTTCTCCGCAGCCAGATTCCGGTCGAAAGTACGGCGTAACAAAGGAGTATAGCGGTTCCGAAAACCCATCCAGCCCTCGATCCGGAAGCCGCTACGGCGCCGCTGTTCATTAGACCAAAGACTGCGAACACTATCGTTGGAGAGCTTCTCGTTTGGGAGGGTTCCCATTTCCGCTGAAAATAGAGTGCGAGGCCAAATGAAATGGCTGCTGCTAAGTAAAAAAAAGCGCCTCCATGGTTTCGATAGAAGAACGGTCCTGCAAAGTCAGGTCTGGGCCAAGGGTAGACCCAGAGCACTTTACTCGGAAGGTCGATAGCCTGAATGACGGCTACGAGTGCAACGAGAAAGGAGTTGACGGCAAATATGATTAGAACCGTGAGCAGCTCTTTCCTACGGCGTATCACGATCCAGCCTGCGCAAATGACCAACCACACTCCTACAAATCGCAAAAGGAAGCTTCCGGGGTTTCCTCTTTCAATTGGCGCATAAACTGATGTCGGCCAATCCAAGTTCGGTTTAAGACCCACATTGGAGATCCACCACCTACCGCCTATTTCAGTGTAAGTCCAAGCTGGGTTGGACCACTGGAGCCCAACATATCCAAACAAGAGCAGGCCAATCCAAAACACAGGAAATCGGAGTAGGGTAACGAAAGCCTTTCTGGAACGGTTTAATGCGCCATCTCGAGTCCGCCGATCCTTTACCGGAGCAACTGCGAGAAGAAATATGACAACCGCCATCCAAAAGAGGATGAGTCGGGTCCAAAGAACTACTCCCCCAAACAGCCACGATCCGGCTACGAAATAAAAGCCGATCAGTGCAATGATCACCCAATGGAAAACGCTTCCATTTTCATCCTGTGTGCCCCTCAAATTCAGAGAAGTGCGAACAAAACTACCCGCAGTTTCCCGTGCGGTAAGCTGAACCCTCTCTGCTTGCACAGGCCGATGCGAATGCAAAGCTTGGTAGGGTGCAAGACTTTAGGAGTAGGGCAGAACTCGCACTAGTTTCGGATCGCCACAAAACCCTTCGATGTCGGTCTTATCGAACCGATAATTTGGAAGAGCCGGTCCAAAGGTGAAACCGCGCTGAGGTAAGGTGTCTATCCCTATGAGGGAGTTGCATCCGCCTCGGAGGCGGATGATTTCGGAGCCATGAGTAACCGTCTGTTGTTGCGGGTCATCGGTCTTTGCGAACGACACTACGATAACTTCCCGAATGGGTCTTGAGTGGGTTCCCCTAGGGTCCAACCGTTAGTCGTTCGGAGTTTTCGAGATTTTCGATCCTGGAGAGAAAGGCGGCTACCCGACTATCGAACTGGATCTGCTGTAACTCTCGCAAAGTAGTGATCGCCTCCTCGTAGCGTTCTTCGGATACGAATAAGTTGGCTAGGCGCAGCTTCGCCTCATATTGGTGTTCATCGGTCGCCGCAGCTCTTCGCAGAAAGAGTATGGCCATTCCTAGGTTTTCCTGATTCGTGAAATACTCGCCAAGGGACAGGTGTAGAAGCCCGTCCAATGGGAACACTTCTGCATAGGATTCCGCAGTCTCTGCGACCTCCTCTGATGGGTTTGTGTATAGAGATGCAGTAACAATCGCCGCATTGACCAGATTGGATTGGTCCGAATCAAGATCCCTACCAAAAGAGGTTCGGAGGAGTGCTGCATATCGAAGACTCTCGTCCCACAATCTTTGAGTCATCAGGGTCCTCAGCGGCTTCATGGCAGTTTCGAAGGATAGGTCGGCTTTTGGGACTTCGAGTAACCTTTCATAGGCATCGAGCGCCTTTTGAGGAAGTCCTAAACTGGCGTATATGGTCCCTAGTAAAAGCAGGGAGTCCGGCTGCTTTGTTGGAAACCGCGTGCTGACCTCGAGGGCAGCCGCAGTTCCGGAAAGATCGTCTTCTGCAAGCCGCAGGTTGGCCAAAAGCCTCCATAGTTGTGGCTCTTCGGGATTTTCGTTCAGTAGTTCGATGACCAGTTCACTTGCTTGCTCTGGTCTGCCCGATTGAGTGAAGGCATGAACAATACCTCTTCGAATATCACGACTCTCCGGCCGGAAGACTAACGCATTCTCCAGAGCCCTCGCTGCTGCTATCCAATTCTCTTCCTGCAGGTAGGCGTAGCCAAGCAAACCGTAGCTCTGACCGTCTCCTCCACCGAGTTCGATCACTTTGATCCAGAGAGGAATTGAGTCTTGAAAGTTGTCTTCCTGAAGCTGCAGGAGCGCAAGTGACCGGTAAGCTCGGCGAAAGCTTGGAAAGAGGGACAGAGCTCTTTTCAAATAGAATGCGGCTTCTTCCGTTTCTCCGAGTTGTAAGAGAACGTTGCCTTGCACGAAGTACAGCACGGGAGAAGAAGTTTGGGTGAGACGTTCATTTACGCGCTCCCGCGCCACTGCAGGATCAGTTTCAATAAGGGGAAGGATAGTGTTTCGCAGAAAGGCTTGGTCTGCCGTTGATAGTCGAGGTTCGATGTCGCTGTTGAAACCGTAGGTGCCAATAAAACTATTCTGAAAGTCAGGGTTGTCCCAGGAGAATTCCACAGGTTCGAGTTCAAATCCCAATGTTGGAAGGGCAGAAAGCAAAAAGAGTAAGAAACCGAAATAGATTCGCTTCGGCATTCGTGCAGAAATTGAAAAGTGTTGCTGAAATGATGATCCTTGAGACGCCGGCGAGACGACGAATGAGTTCTCTCTGTGAGGCAAAGCTCTCGTTTTTCGGTGAAACAGGAAAAACCGTTTGGCAGGCAGGCTGGTCCGATTACTCACTAGTTCGATTGTGCTGGCGCGGAAAATCATTCGTTTCTACAGAGAAGGCGGGTGGTTATTATCTTCTTGTGGCGTCGATGACCAAGGGCCAATGACCTTCTACTTCAACCGGTTCTCCGTTGATTTTCGGAGTTTCGAACCTGGCTCTTCTCGCTGACCTTCTCGCGGGTTCAATGAGATCGGGATGAGAACTCTCTACGACATCGAGAATCTCGACGGACCCGTCCGTAAGAATCCTGATTGAGAAGACAACTCGACCTCGGCCAAAACCGCTTCTAGCCAGTCGCAGCGGTATAGAGACGGGTGGAACACTCAGAGCGACGGGTCCGCCGTCAAGATCCTCAAAAGTAAAACGTCGGATCTCTTCTCCAGCGTCGAAACTCTCTGACAAATCAACGAAGGAGGGGACAGTTGTTAAGTCTGGGTCGGGATTGACCGAAAGGGTGATTGGGAGGGCGTCTAGAGTGACTCTACTGGGTAGAGGCTGAAGATTAGGAGATTGAACTTGTTGACCAGGCGTTGGTTCGGTTTGAGAAAGTTTTGGGGGAGGCGGAGGAGGTACTTCAATGCGGTTGATCTCCCGAACGGTCCAGACCTCCTGTTCCGGCAGGGGAGAGAGAAACCGTGAGAGCGGGAGAAGGAGAAAGAGAGCAAAAGTTAAGATAGCGGCTATGATCGCCGGGACCAGTCGTTGTCCTGATTGTGTAGGTCTATCCACCGGTTGCAGTCGTTGCGATATTGATTGTGGCTGCGCCGGCCAGATTGATCTCGTCAATAACCGCGACGAGATCTTCTGTAGCGGTTGCACGGTCCGCCTGGATAATTACGGGACGGACGTCTCCTTGAAGTAGTCTTTTGACGACTGGTCGCACGGCCTGAAGCTCGATTGGATTACCGCCGTAGTAGATCCTGCCCTCACGGTCTACTGCGATAAGAATCGCCTCACGCGAAAGCTCTGACGCACTCGCAGCTTGGGGTCGTTCTACCTGAATACCAGTCTCCTGAACGAAAACTGTCGTTACGATAAAGAAAATGAGGAGGATGAACACGACGTCGATCAATGGTGACACGTTGATGGATTCATCAGTAGCTCCAATGTGGCTCGGGGTTGTCGTGGTCTTGCGTAATTTCATTCTACATTGTGTGCAACTTCAACTGATTTGGACACCCGTTCTCGGTTGACTGAAGTTGTTCGGCTTCCAAAGCAAAGAAACGGAGAGCAATTCGGTCACGACTTCGTTTCAAGAGAGAGATAAGAATCAGACCCGGAATCGCGACCAGTAGACCCGCTTGAGTGGTAACGAGAGCCTCGGAGATTCCATTGGCTACCTCTTGGGAAAGGTTGGTAGTTCCAGGCTGCGCCATTCCCGTAAAAGTCGTAGTCATCCCGACAACCGTGCCTAGAAGGCCAAGGAGCGGACAGACGCCAACCAAAACGGAGTAGTAGCGAACTTTCCGGTCGATCGGCTGAAGGATCGATTCGCGGAGAGTCTCGAAAACTGTAGAAATCGAGCGTGGGCCTGTCACAGAAACAGAACTTTCGGGTTGGTAGAAGCGGATCTGTAGGTAGAGCCTGATTTCCGCGTAGAGAACGGCAAATGCTATGATCGCCAGAGGCACCATGAGAAAGCCACCTGCCTTCCAGATCGTCCAAGATTCTTTCAGCAGTTGACTCATCCTTGTTCCGGACTCTCAGCGGCCCGGGCAAAATTCTCTAGGTCCGAGACTGTTCCATGGGCTTTGCGCGACAGGTAGGCGTAGATCAGGAAGGTTGGAATAGCGACGATCAGCCCGTATTTTGTAGTGAGGAGGGCTTCGGAAATTCCGCCGGACAGACTGCGAGGGTCGCCCTGACCGAAAAGAGTGATCTGTTGAAACGTCGCAATCATTCCAGTAACCGTTCCGAGGAGGCCGAGAAGCGGTGTAGTTGCTGCAATAACGGACAGAGCGGCAAGGCCTTTGGTAAGCCTCAGGCGGACTTCAATCAACCTTGCGAAGAGAAGGTCTTCTCGTGAATCCGGGTCGATCCCGCCGGAAGAATAGAGTGTTTCCCAAAAGCTCCGCAGTTGTTCTGGCTGGTCTTTCAGCAACTTCCGGAGGGTGTCCTTCCCAGGATTTGCCTGAAACCTTAACCCAAGTGGGATCCCTCTACGAAATGCCATCTGGGTCCGGGCGATCATAGTCCATTTCAAGAGTACGACAACAAGAGCTACAATTGCGGCGATGAGGATGGGATAAATCCAGATTCCGGCCTGCCGAATCTCGCCAGTCAAGCCAGACTGACTGTCGCGGAGAGCCAGTGCTACTCCTCCAGTTGGGTCGATCGGCAAAATACCTGATCGGTCGGCCAATGTGTTTCGAATCAAGTCTTCTTCTTTTCCGACTGAAGGTCGCAAAGTCGGGAGCACTGGATCTGAACTGTCTACCATACCTACATTCACTCCCTGAGCGGCGAAGTAGAGAAGTGGACCGAGTGAAAGACCAATACCTCCTATTTTTTGACCCGTTGGCAGGAATACAGTGAGCGAAGAGATGTTGCCTCCTACCTCGCTGCTCAGATCTGAAAGCACTTGGACAAGGATAGGTTCCGCGAGTAGTAGTTGGTCAGCCGTTCCTCTGGTCGAAGTCCATTCTTTCCATAGGCTTTTGATAATTTCACGTTCTCCATAACGCGGGGCTACGGCATGTGAGCCGATGATCTCATCGAGAAGGGATTCGATCGTTTGTCTTCGCAGAGAAAGCTTCTCTTTCTCATCCTGAAGTTCACTCAGGGCGATTGCGCTGGAGTCTGCTGCTTCGCGAAACTGCTCAAGACGTCTTTGAGCCTCATCGAGTTGCTCCCGGAGCTCGCGAACGCGGGTCTCGAGTGGAAGCGCTTCTTGTTCTACGCTGAGTCGGAATTCGCGCAACTCGGATAGCGCTTCCCTGGCCTGAGCGCGACCCTGCTCACTTATTTCTGCGAGTGGATCACCGGATGCAGAGAAAGCCCCGAGCAAACAAGCAATGAAAATGGAGAACCATATTTCCTTTCTGCTGATCATGGATTTCCGCTAACTGAGACTGGTAATAAAAGGATCTCAGGGGCAACTAAACCATTCGTTTGGAGGATCGCTGATCGAATCTCTCCGGCAAATTGGCTGATGTCTTCTACCTGCCACATTTCTCCATCAAAGACATATCTACCTCCAAAACTTCCATCGGCGGACGAGAAAAAAGCTCCACCCAGACCGAAAGAGAGTAAATCCACCCGGTAGTCCAAGTTTGAATCGACGGGAGAAACTTCGCCCGAGCTGACCGAAATTCGCTCATTTTCAATTTGGATGGATCGAAGGGCCCTAAACAATTCCACGGGATCAATCGTCTCTGAATCTACGTCTATTCTTGGTGTAGATCCATTGAACCACGGAGGGAGGGCGGTCAACAAACTCCTAAACTGGTCCTCCGTCGAATCCATAACCGACTGTAGGTGAGCCGCCGTCTTACGTTCAGTCGCGAGGTCTTCGACGAGCTCCTGTCTTTGCTCTTGAATTGACGTTCTCTCAGCTTCGATCGAGCGAACCCGTTCCAAAGACTCCTCCAACTGTGCCTCAAGCATTTTTATCTCCGCGGTGAGAATATCCCGTTGCCGATTCCAATCGCGCTTCTCGTCTGAAAGCTGAGTTTGCAAACGAATCGCTTCTTCAAATCCCGTCATGCTTTCAGAGACGGGATCAGTTGTTTCGGCCGAAAAGCTCGGCACTAAAAACACGGCAAAAGAGAGAGGGAGAATTCCAAGTTTCACAAACGGATAAGAACTAGTCATAGTTAAACGAGGCATCCCAACGAAGAAATACATTTAACCGGGCTGGGTCTCCATTCGGGTAGTAAATTGTCTCTTCCAATAAAATGGCCATGGTCTCGTTGATGTCTGGACCAGAGCCAATACTAAAGCGAAATTTCGAGATATGGGCCGGGACCCGAATTGTTTCCGGGTACAAAGACCATACATTTTCAAAAAGGGTAGAGGAGAGAGCGGAAACTACAGGCTGCGTCTCCTGAATCACCTCCGCCAGAATGAGACCTTCTGACTCGAGATTTGCAGGCATTCGGTTTTCTCCGTTTTCTCCCTCCAGCAACCAGGTTTCAGCTGATTCCTTTGCTCTGTTCAACAGGTCGGCGTGAGTCTCCTTTAGAAGAACTTTCTGCTCCTCAACGGTTGGCTGGTCGGAAATGTAGTACTGGTAGAGGATTAGGCCCCCGAAAACCGGAAGGAAAAACAGGAGGGAAGTTCGCAACAGACTCGTCATGGGTCTTCGAAAAGCGTAGGAGGCGGGGTTGTCGATGCAAAGCTATTCAGAATCCGACTAAAGATTGGTTTGAAACTCGTGTAGTCGGGATCTCGTCCCGCACAATTAAAGACAAATACTTGTCTTCCGTCAGGAACGATTAGGACTTCTAGAGTAGTGCGGATCCGCTGGATCTTGTGAGATAGCTCGAGGGCGAGACCTTTCGTGTTTCCAAACATCACATTGCGTCGAGAGATCTCTTGTGAGCCGGGGAGGCGTTCAAGAAGAACTCCAAACATCTTTGACGCGTATATTTCGAAAGTCATTCCCTCTCTAAGCCGCTCGTATGCGACAGTTACTCTCTCCCGGAATTCATCGTCTCTTCCATTCCGAGGACTCACGCCCGCTACGACTGTTCCGGGAAGACCTTCTCTGATCTCCCAATTGGACGGGAACTGGATGAGAAATTTTTGATTGACGTAAACTTGATCAAAGATCGCCGGTATGGGTCTCATCGATGCCAACATTTTGTCAAAGATTGGTCGAAATCTATCTAAATCCTGCGCCTGACCCTTGACGGTAAATTCATAAAACCGCCCTTCCGTTTTTAAAAAGAAGATCTCAACGAACATTTCTCCCCACGACGAAGTGTACGAGGCTTCAACCCCAAGACCGATATGCTCTCCGTGTTCGACTGGACCGCTAGTGATAATCGTTAAGTTTGACAGGCGGCTTGCCAGACCAACGATTTCCTCCGTGGCAAACTCGGTCAGAGAGCGACCGTCTCGATCCTCAACGACATCGACTTCGATCCTCTCCTGAAAAGGGTCATCTTTACTCGTTACTGGAGAGATGCCCTCAAAACCACTGTCTAGAACATCCGTTTCGACTTTCCACGCTTCAGGCAGAAAAAAAAGAATTTCCCGTTGCTGAATCGTCCGCCACTGGGTCGCCTCTATGAACTCTTCAGAAGCAAGTGCCGTGCTGCTAAAAACAAGGCATCGAGCGATAGCACCAACGAGCCAACGTGATATAGATATGCCGGATCTGGTCAAATTGCTCGAAATGATCGTGCTGGGTAACAGGTATAAAGCTGGTCGGATTTGATCGTTTTCTCAATCTCAAAATGATCGTCCATTCAACGGACAGTGACCGACTCCTAAGGTTCTTTGGGCATGGAGAAAGTTCCAGAGAGAGGTTTCTGTTAACCTATATATCAATAGCGAATTCGAAGGGTTTCTCTTCACTACCTCGGTGTTTAAGCGAGTTTTGTGCACAAAAACTCGCCTCGAGTCACACCGATTGCATTCTGACTTTGGGAATCTGGTTGTCTATCGAGTTGATCAGTCTGCGAGCGAAGCGGACGATTGTCTGTGTTGCGCTGATGTACCGGTAGAAACTCAGATGAGTCTTTCTGTTCGTAGACTTAGTCTAGTCGATGCTTTGTCTTTTCCATTCAGTCGGGTGCGCAATCGCTTGGTGTGGAAAAAACTGGGGGTCTAAAAACACATTTTCGTTATACGTCAATTTGTGGTTGAGTTGGATCTTCTGTTCTCGCAGTTAGGTTGGAGAATCGTTGTCCATGGCGTTTTTGGCCTACATGGGATACAGACTAACACAGAATAGTTTCTTGGATTTTGAAGGAACAGAAACGAAAAGACTTCGGATCTAGGATTTAGAGTGAGGGTATAGTAAAGTGGGTAGAGTTGTTTTCCTACCTTAAACCGATCCCTCTTCTAATTTCACCACATTTGAGAGTAAGTAAAAATACCATATTTAGAGTGCGCCCCTTTAAGAAATTTATGTTGACAACAAAAATGGGTAGGTCTGGCTCTTCGGCGATATGGGAAAGAATTTAACAATGCAGCTACAACTCTCTGCCTTCGCCGTGGTTTTTACCATTGTGTTTGCTTCCACCCAAGTAAATGCCGGTATCAACATTACCTACAATAACACCACTGGCGCGTATGTCGTGGAAGGTAGCGATGCGGGACCTGGGGACTTCCAAACTGGTGGATACGAATACACTTGGGAATTTGGTCCTGGTGCGGTTTGGCGAGCTGAAGTGGATGAGCTGTTCAAAGAGTTGAACGACGCGGATGCTATTTTGGGAACCGCTGGTGGAACGGTGTTTAATAGTTTGAATCTGGTGGATATCGCCACGAAATCCCTGACGTTTCAAGCTGCGGGTTCGTCCCAAAGGGATCTCGACCCTGCGCCCCTAATTTTAAACGAGCAAACCGGGGCTATATTAGCGGGCATTTGGGACTTTGCGTTCGGAACTTTTGTAGGCCAACCTGTCCTTCCAAACAATACTACGACGGATCCTTTTACTTTAACGATCGTACCCGAACCTAGCTCTTTTGGAGTGCTTTTGGGTGTCGCTGCGGTGTCCTTTGCGTCTTTGGTTCGTCGCCGCGCTAGCCGCAGCTGAAGGGGTTTGTCCTCCAATTCGATTCTGGGCCCTTTTTTTCTTGCGGGTTGGTCTGACTTGGTAAAGTCTGATTCTAAGTAGACGTAGGTGTTTGCGAGGGAGCGATGGCCCATCCGGCTTTCAAAATGCGCTGTAACTCTTTAAACCTAAGCCAAGAAGGGTTCTCAGTATCGAATGCGGTTAGAATCCAAGCGGTTATGAAAGGACCTTCAATTCGTGGGTGATTTGGCTCTTCTGTTCTCTTAGCAAGTTGGTAAAGTCTTGGCCCATGACGGTTTCTGCTTACACTGGAATGTCTACTAAAACAGGATGGTCCGTAATATTAAAATTAGGCGGAATGCACACGAGAAGACCCCGGATCCAGAATTAGATGTCCGGCTCAAGAACACTGGTTTTTTTGCCCTGTGCAAATTATTTACGGTTCGGAGGTTCGGATCGGCTGGCGTAGCAAAAAGTACCTCTAAAAGAGTCGATCTCTTATAAATTTATGTTGACAACGACAACAGCGGAACTTTTCTCCGGTTGCGGAATGGGAACAATATTCACAAAACAACTTCGTCTTCCACTTTTCGCCGCAGTTGCAATTGCTGCGTTTGCATCCAATCAGTCATATGGGATTATTGACCTTATTTACAACAATGTTACCGGTGAGTATTTCATCAAAGGGGCAGATGCTGGACCTGGTTTGTTCGATTCAACAGGCACGCCCGGATATGAGTATTCATGGGAGTTCGCTCCTTCTCCGGCCTTGCGTGCTGAATTGGACGAGTTGTTTAAAGAGCTGAACGACGATTTCGCATTGGAAGGAACAGCTGGTGGTGCCAGATTTGACAATTTTGATCTCTTCGATATTTCGACCAAAGATTTGGTTTTTAAGGCGACGGAGACAACTGACCGAGGCGTGCCTGCTACTCTTACTTTTGATACCAAAGAAGGTTCGATCGTCGCAGGGATTTGGGACTTTCCTCTAGGAACGTATGTGGGTGTTCCTACCAATCCCGACCCCACTACGACAGATCCGTTTAACATCCAGATTGTTCCCGAACCGGATTCTTTCGGGGTCCTGTTAGGCATGGTTGCTATCAGCTTTGTGTCTTTGCGTCGCCGTCTGGTTAGCCGCAATTCCTAAGGCTTGGGCGATCTGAATCGCACGAGCCGGTGCCCAGTGGGTGCTCCGAGAACCGGTCGACCTGCCCGCAGAAACCTTGGCGAAGGCCGGGTGAGGCCGATGACCCAAGGAAACCGATGAAATCGTAATCATCCGCCTCACGGCGAGATGCTACACAATTTTCCCGATTCATTCCTGAAATGGTGCTATTCGCGGGTGCCTTGCCTATATTTTATGTCTGCTAATCAAGGGAGCAGGCCAAAAGGGGGGGAAGTTCTGGTTCGGGATTGTTGCAGGTCTTTTTGAAGGCCTGTTGAGTGATATCCCTATCCGGGTCTCGACAGTGGCGGTCATCTGATAGCCTCGGCCAGGAAGACCTCTTGATCACGTATCGCGTTGGAAAAAATATTCAGCACCTGTCAATGTGGGCTGATCTTCTCAATCCAAAGAACACAGGTGCGGTAGGAGATTCGCTTCCAGATTCGGTTTCTACTGAAAATCCTGCACCAGATAGTTCCTCGAAGAATCTTCTAACCACCTCTTCTTCTTCAATGCCTCCGGGATGACCGCGGTAGGCAACGACCGATAGTCGGAAGACCGGTGACGCCTGTTCAAGGAGGGCTTTAATGGCAGTGAGGGTGGAGGACGGCTCCGTGACTATCGAGTGGTCGCCTCTGGGGAGGTAGCCCAAATTAAATATGGCTGCCGCAATCAAGGAACTGTCGATCGTTTTGAGGATTTTGCCCACTTCCGTATGATTCGTCTGGAAGAGGTCAGCTCGGTAACCATTCTCCTCCAGCAATGACCTTGTCCGATGGATCGCCAGTTCCTGTTTGTCGAGACCAATTACCCGATCACCATTTTTCGCGAAGCGGCAAAGAAAAAGAGTGTCTTTGCCATTCCCGCAAGTGGCATCAACCAGAAGGCCGCCGCGGCCGAAAGCGGGTATTAGCCACTGGTGAGCTCTTTCAACAAGAGTTGTCACGGGTAGCAGGAGGTTGCCGGGAATTGAGAATTTTGAACGACGTCGGTTACCCGAGATTGAGTGCTTTTAGATCAATTCGCCAATTCTCGTTCCAATTGCGATACCGAGCTTTTCCGTTTCTTCGGTGGAAAGGTGAATACCATCCGGAACACTAGGTTTAACGATCTGCGCAGCATCTAGTAGATGCAACGGAAACGTCTCACTGGCCATCTCCAGCTCCGCAAATAGTTTTGGAACTTCATCCAGCCCATTTCTAAAGAGGGTGTTCATCATCCCGTGTGGTTCTGGGATCAGGGGTGGTGAGACGATCAAACATTCAGGAGATGTCTGGTCTGGTCCGGCACGGCTGGTAACCACAGTATTGTAGAGCGAAAGAATGCCCAACGCTACTTCCCGGCTCGTTTGGCTACTCCGAAACTTAAAGTCATTCACCCCGAGGAAAATGACCACTAGGTCGATTGGCGAATGACTCTCGAGCAGCATCGGGAGAACCGACTTGCCCGAGCGAAAATCCCGGTACGGATCATCGACCACGGTCGTCCGCCCGTTCAAGGCTTCTTCAATTAGATGATAGCCGGATCCAAGGTGGCTTTCGGCTACAAATGGCCATCGCTGGTGCCTCGGATGACGTTCCCCCGAGACGGGGTTGTAGCCCCAGGTAAGGGAGTCGCCGAAGCAAAGAACCGATTTTTCACGGGTGTCTGATGATTCCATAGCAAGTCTTTGGTTGGTGTTACTGTTGCCTTTGGCGCACTGCCTCATAAAGGCAAACGCCAGTTGAAACGGAAACGTTGAGGCAATCAACGCTTCCCATCATCGGAATGTTGACACGATGGTCGGCATTTTCTGCTGTCTTTCGGCGAACACCCCAACCCTCGCTTCCCAAGATCAGTGCGGTGGGTCCACGCAGGTCAACTTCGTAGAGAGATTCCTCGGCCTCGTCGGCGGTAGCGACAAGGCAGATGCCTAAATCTTGGAACTTCCGGAGAGTCTGACTGAGATTCCTCACCTGAAGAAATGGGACATCCTCTGTTCCTCCACAGGAAATATCTCTGACCGTATCCGTTATGCCACATGCGCCTTTGATCGGAGCAACTACCGAGGTCACGCCTGCACCCGAGGCGGTCCTTAGGCAAGCGCCAAGGTTGTGAGGATCCTGCACCCCTTCAAGAACAAGAAGTAGAGGATTGTCTGCCGACTCTACCAATCTCATCAGGTCGGCTTCGTCAAGAAGGTGAACGATAGCAGTTCCCCGATTGTAGCGCGGTGGTTTTCGAAGTTTTTTGACCGAATTTCTTCCCATGGAATGCTTACCTCTTTGTTTAGCTTTGCTTGGATCGGGGTCGATTTAGAAGAAACCGAACGGCCCCGTTTCGGATTCCGGTGAGGTAGGCAACGAAGACAGTCCCTCCAAGCATAAGGACGATTACTGCACCGACTCTCAGGTCTAGCCAATAGGATACAAAAACGGCAGCGATGGAGATCGTAGAGCCAAGCAACGCTCCACCCCAGACCAGTGCGAACGGACTCTTGGCAAACTGTAGCATTGCAGCTGCCGGAGCCACAAGCATCGCAACCGAGAGGATACAGCCAACTGCCTGAATAGATACCACTAGTCCAAGGATAACCAAACCTGTGAGCAGATAGCCAAGAAAACGAACAGGAACTCCCTGGCTCTGCGCAATAGTTGGCTCGAAAAGAAACAGTAGGAGAGGCCGTGAGAATGCTGCGAGCGTCAATAGAATCAGACCGGAAGCTGCCAGGGAAAGAAACAGGTCTTCGTCAGAGAGAGCGAGAATGTTACCGAAGAGCCAGTGCTCCAACTCTGTGGGAGTAGAGATCCAATCGATGATCAAAAGCCCACCTGCAAAGGCCGCGGTGTACAGGACCGCAAGTGCTGTATGGCTATCGATCCTCGAGGTTTTTGCGATGAAGAGTGCGACTAGACCTACGATTAGAGCCGAAACAAGTGCACCAACAAAAGCGGTAGCAGTAGTGAGGCCCAAGAGAAGAACAGCTACCGCAATTCCCGGCAACAGAGAGTGGGAAAGGGCACCCATCATCAATGCAGACCTGCGGAGGACAACGAAACCGCTTAGAAATCCATTGGTAAATCCAATTACCCCAGCTGTCCAGATTGCACGTTGTACAAATTCGAATGAAAGGGGCTCACTGAAGAATGACACTGGGGAAAGAAAACAGATTCCCACAGTGGGGGAAATCCCGATTTTCAAAAATCGGGACTACGCTTTAAACTCCGTCGTCTTTTCGGGGCTAAGATTTCGGCGATGGATTTCGAAGGAGATCCGAGGTGACTAAATTGGCAGAGACCACTCCACTTTTCGCATGTCTCCCGTCTCAAGAAACTCTTGGTGCATGGAAAATGCGCAGCTGAGCGTCTGCGGGGTATGGCCGTTCTTCACGCTAGCGAAATACCCGCGTAGGAGATCCTGATATTCCGGATGAGCGCAGTTCTCAACAATAAGGCGGGCTCGTTCGAGCGGATCCTTGCCTCGCAAGTCGGCGACTCCACGTTCGGTAATGATCACCTGAACGGAATGCTCACTGTGATCCATGTGGCTGACCAAAGGAACGATGGTGCTGATCTTACCTCCCTTCGCCATTGAAGGACAGGTAAAGACAGACAAGTAGGCGTTTCTGGTAAAGTCACCCGATCCGCCGATACCGTTCATGAGGTTGTTGCCCATGACATGGGTGCTGTTCACGTTTCCAAAGATATCGGTCTCGATTGCGGTATTGATGGATATAATACCGAGCCGGCGAACAATTTCCGGATGGTTGGAAATTTCTTGCGGACGAAGGAGAATGCGTGACCGAAAGAAATCTAGGTTATCATATACCTTCGCTAGAACAGGCTGACTCAAGGTCAATGAGGTCGCGCTGCCGAAGTGAACATGCTCGTCTTCCATCAGTTGCACCACCGAGTCTTGGATAACCTCGGAATACATCTCAAAGGAGGGGATATCAGGATTTCTTCCCATAGCACCGAGCACAGAGTTGGCGATATTACCAACCCCGCTCTGGATGGGGAGGAAATCCTTGGGGATTGCCCCACGTTTCAACTCACCAGCGAGAAAGTCTGCGACATTCTCGCCTATTTTATTAGTGATTTCGTCCGGATCCTTGAAGGTCCCGACTTCGTCAGGCAACCTCGTCCGGACGATCCCAGCTATTTTCGACGGATCGACCTTAATGGTGTCAGACCCGATGCGTTCCGAGCACGAATAAATGGGAATTTCCCGGCGATGGGGTGGATCTTCCGGCTCATAGATATCATGAAAACCACGGAGACTCTTCGGGTGAAACTCGTTCAATTCGATGAGAATCCGATCAGCGCAGTGGCAAAAGGTCGGCGAGGCTCCGACAGATGTTGAGAGAACGATGTGACCATCCTCCGAGACATCGCAGGCTTCGACCACTGCCATGGCGAAACGTCCCATGAAACCGTAGCGGACGCTTTGGGGTAGCATGGAGAGGTGCATGTCAAAGAAGTGCGCTTCACCTTCGTTGATCGCTTTGCGCAAGTCCTTGTTCGACTGATAAGGAGTCCGAAAAGAAACTGCTTTCGCGAGCGCCAGACTACCGTCGAGAGAATCTCCGGTAGATGCTCCTGTCACAACACCGATTTGAAACGGTTGGCCATTGGAGTGTTCTCTCTTTGCCTTTTCGGCGATCGCCCGGGGGATTTCCTTGACCGCTCCTGCCGGCGTAAAACCACTAAACCCAACGGTGTCTCCGTGTTTGATAAGACTGGCCGCCTCTTCGGCAGTTATTTCTTTGATTGGCATTGTTCTACAGACGATCTCCCTTAAACGAGTCTCGATTGATTCTCCTATGGCGTAAGTGGTTGAGTAAGTATCTTTTCATTTCGATCAAATCGAGCGTGTCTCCAAGGGCGGGAATTCAGAGGGATACACTGAATGGGTTATCCTCCCAAGAGGGTAAGGAAGAAACCGGCTGCTAGTGCGGACCCAATCACTCCCGCCACGTTTGGACCCATCGCATGCATGAGGAGAAAGTTACCTGGATCAGCTTTTTGTCCTTCCAATTGGGAGACCCTCGCAGCCATCGGGACCGCACTTACACCTGCCGATCCAATTAGCGGGTTAATCTTATCCTTCTTTAGGAACAGATTCATGACTTTTGCCATAATTACCCCTGAGCCCGTAGCGATTACAAAAGCGATGATCCCCAGGAGCATGATTTTGAGGGTGCTTGGCTCGAGAAACATGTCGTAACTCATCTTTGTTCCTACGGCGAGCCCGAGGAAGATCGTGACAATATTGATAATCTCGTTTTGGCAGGCTTTTACGAGGCGTTCGGTTACGCCAGATTCCCGAAGAAAATTACCCAGCATTAGCATTCCGATGAGCGGGGCTGAGCTGGGAACGAGAAGTATGCAAAGGACAGATACGACGAGTGCGAAGACGATCTTCTCCAGCTTCCCTACTGGACGTAGACGCACCATGCGGATTTTTCGTTCTGACTCCGTTGTGAGCAGTCTCATGATTGGGGGCTGGATTACCGGCACAAGAGCCATGTAGCTATAAGCGGCGACAGCTACCGCGCCCAACAGGTCTGGGGCAAGTTTGCTGGTTAGAAAGATCGATGTGGGCCCATCTGCGCCACCGATTATTCCGATGGATGCCGCGGCTGCCATATCGAATCCAAAATAAACAGCCCCGAAGAAAGTTGCGAAGATCCCGAATTGAGCCGCAGCTCCAAGAAGGAGAGTCTTTGGATTTGCGATAAGGGGCCCAAAATCCGTAAGGGCTCCCACTCCCAGGAAGATCAAAGGAGGAAACAGCTCAATGTGAATACCCTCGTAAAAGTAATAGAGGAGGCCCCCGGCTGTTTCCAGAGAACCATCGTCTGCATACACCGGCGAGTTAAGAAGGCCCGTGTCCGGCAGATTCACTAAAAGCGCCCCGAAACCAATCGGAATGAGAAGAAGCGGCTCAAACTTTTTAGCGATCGCAAGATAGAATATGGCTCCGATGATCACCCACATCAGAAACATATGCCAGTTGAGCTGAGTGAACCCGGTTTCAGATAACAATTTCAGGAATGAATCCATCAAATTCTGGAAAGCTTTTGCAGGCTTGGAAGAAGAGGGTTTTAGGAAAGCTTGATTAAGCCCTGACCCTCCTCGACTGCGTCGCCGGGACCGACCAAAATTGACTCGACGGTTCCGGACTTCGGAGCGGTAACCAAAGTGTTCATTTTCATAGCCTCAAGAGTGAGCAATTGATCTCCCTCCTGGACGCTATCTCCTTCCTTTACTTCTACCGAGACAACAACCGCCGAAAGAGGACTTGGGACTTCGCCTTCCCCGGCCGCGCTTTTTGACGCTCCTGCACTCGGAGCTGCGGCTGGGGCTGCGGAAGCACTTGCTCTTGCGGGTGAATAAGAGGTTCGAACTGGTTGTGATCCGCCCTCGTCGAGAATCTCGACTTCAACGTCGTAGCTCTTCCCGTCGACGGTAACTCTAAGCTTCTTCATGGTCATGATCGATATGAATTCTTTGCGTTGGTTCTTTATCGAACCCTATGAGAGGAGAAGAGTTGGCGGCGCCCCTCCTGCGCCCAACCACCGGGTTGGGTCGGGCGGATCGAATGAACCCGAAAGTGATGGTCCTGTAAGGCCAGGTAAACAGCAGCGGTCACTACAGCAGCTACCTGACCTTCGACTGCTTCCTTTTGTTTAATTAAATCTGCAGCCCGCGGTGCGTTCGGAACCGCCAAAACCGAAACGGCCGCCCGCTTCGCAAAAAACTTTCCCCCGACAAAAGTGAGAAGTGCTAGAAGAGCGAGAACGACTACGACGAACGAAAAGCCGGTAAACAGGAGGTTCAGTGCTTCGGGAGAATCGGCCATAGCAGCGATTGGAAGACTGGGAAAGACGTTCATAGAGCTCAGAAATTCAAATTCTAGAGTGGTATGTTACCGTGTTTCTTTGGTGGCCGTGTGTCACGCTTGTTCATCGTGTTCCTCAGTGCCCGCGAAACTACGGATTTCGTTTCCGAGGGTTCGATCACATCCGTAATCATCGCTTTCTCTGCTGCTTGGTAGGGTGAGGCAAACTTATCGCGGTATTCCTTCCGGAGCTCCTCCTCGCGGCCTTTAGGATCCTCCGATTTCTCCAGCTCCTTGCGGTAGAGAACCTTGACCGCGCCCTCGGCGCCCATGACCGCGATTTCTGCTGTCGGCCAGGCAAAGACTTGGTCGGCACCCAAGTCGGAGCTACACATCGCCAGATAGGCACCACCGTAAGCTTTCCGCATGATTACCGTTATTTTTGGAACTGTGGATGCTGCGTAGGCAAACAACATCTTGGCTCCATGGCGAATGATTCCACCGCGCTCCTGGGCAAGGCCGGGCATAAATCCAGGCACGTCTACCAGATTGACCAGCGGTATGTTGTAAATATTGCAGGCTCGAATGAAACGGGCTCCTTTGTCCGAGGAGTCAATGTCCAGAGTTCCAGCCATTACTTTCGGTTGGTTTGCAATAATTCCTATGATCATGCCGTCGATCCGTGCGAAACAAGTGACCAGGCTTCTGGCAAAGTCTGGCATGATCTCGAAGAACTCCCCGTCATCGACAAGGCGCTCGATCACCTCGAATACATCAAAGGGAGTTTTTGGGTTCTCGGGAATGAGCTCGTTCATTCCCTCATCCTTCGCCGTGGTCAGGTCCTCAGTGAGGTTGTGCGGAGGATCCTGAAGGTTGTTGGCAGGCAAATAGGAAAGGAGTTCAGCTGCCAAGTTCATTGCGTGAATGTCATCTTCCGCGATGAGGTGGATGTTGCCGCTTACGGCGGCATGGGCGTCGGCGGTTGCAAACTGCTCGAGTGAGGCCTTCTCACCGGTGGCTGATTGGATGACGCCGGGGCCACAAATGAACATGTTTGCGTTTGCCCGGGTCATGATGAGGAAGTCCATCAAAGCGGGGGAGTAAGCGGCTCCACCCGCACAAGGCCCTGAAATTACGGCGATTTGGGGAACCACCCCCGAGAGGTATACGTTTTTGAAGAAGACTTTTCCATATCCCGAAAGTGCATCGACGCCTTCCTGGATTCGGGCTCCCCCGGAATCATTGACTCCAACGATCGGGATCCCGTTCTCGTGGGCAAAGTCCATGACTTCGCAGATCTTTTTGGCATGAATCGCGCCAAGCGCTCCCCCTCCAACCGTGAAATCTTGACTGAAAGCAGCAACCGATCGTCCGTCGACACTGCCGATTCCTGTCACCACTCCGTCAGCAGGCAGCACCGTCTTTTCCATTCCAAAGTTCGTGCATTGATGAGCGGCGTGCATGCCAAACTCCTGGAACGTCCCCGGATCAAAAAATTCTTCAAGTCGCTCACGGGCGGAGAGAAGTCCTCTCGCTTTGCGTTTCTCAAGTTTCGCCTCGCCACCAGCTTTCTTTGCGGTTTCCCGGCGAGCTTTGAGGTCTTCGAGAAGTCTAGGATCAATAGCCATGCTGCAAAATCAATTTTGAGGGGTGAAGTTCGGTTTTGGCGACACCCGTTTTCGCGTGTAACGGTATTGTGTCTAGTGAGTCACTCTTTGGGACTACAAAATTCAGTCAGCACGCCGTGGGTACTCTTTGGATGAAGGAATGCAACCATTTTATTGGCAGCCCCCTCAAAAGGAACTTCGTGAATAAGACGGATTCCCTGTCCGGATGCCTGATCGAGCTGTCCTGTGATATCATCAGTGGCAAAAGCAATGTGGTGGATTCCCTCGCCGTTCTTTTCCAGAAACTTGGCGATAGGGCTGTCTTCACTTGTTGGCTCCAATAGTTCGAGATGAACGTCTCCCGCCTCAAAAAATGCTGTCTTTACCCCCTGCGATTCCACTTCTTCAGTACCGTGGCAGTGCAGTCCGAGGGCTTTCTCATAGTAGGGAATCGTTTCGTCAAGGCTCCTGACCGCGATTCCTAAATGATCGATTTTTTGTATCATGATTTTGGTCTTTCCTCCCTTACATCGATAAGAAAAATTAAAGTCAAATGGAAATGAACATAAATTTATTTAATTGACTGAGAATTGGTCAAGTGGGACAAAGATGCGTGGGCGGTGATTTTCCCCACAGAGATTCATGAGCGAATACGATAGTAAAATGTCATCATCAGAAACCCTTTTGGACGAGTTTCCCAAGCCGTCTTACGACGATTGGAAGAGCGCCGCCGAGGGTCTTCTGAAGGGAGCACCTTTCGACAAGAAGATGCACACGAAAACGGTGGAGGGGATTACTCTGAACCCGATTTATCGAAAGGATTCAACCGAAGGATTGCCTTACGTGGGGACTTACCCCGGACAGGTTGGGAGTCCGCGGGGTGCTAAGGCAGAGGGCTATTTGGCCGCTTCGTGGGATTCGCTGCAAGAGATTACTGTTGGCGACCCAGTGGAGTTCAATCGGCAACTGATGGAGGGCTTGGCATCCGGCCAGACGGGGGTGGTCGTTTCCCCTGATCTGGCGACATCACTTTGCCTGGATCCCAGAGAGGCCTCAATCGGGGACGTCGGTGGCTGCGGCCTTTCTTTGGCTCGGTACAAGGGTTTAGAGGCTGCTTTGAAAGGACTCGTTCCAGAGGCGGTGGCCATTCACGTTCGCCCTGGTTGTGCGATGGTCCCACTGGCTTCGTTCTTGCGGATATGGGTTGAGAATTACGGGACCAACCTCTCCCAAATTCGTGGTGGGTTTCACTCGGATCCGATTGGACACTGGGTGGGAGCCGGATCGTTGCCGGGTGCGTATGATGTGCTCATGGATCAAGTCAAAGTCGCGTGGGACCTTCTTGCTGATTCATTGCCACAGTTCGGTCTGATCGGTTGTTCGGGAATACCTTTTCACGTTGCAGGGGGATCGGCGGTGGATGAGCTGGCGCTCGTTTTGGCAGAGGGTGTTGAATACCTTCGACAGTTGAGCAAAAGGGGATTGGAGCCGGGTGCGGTTGCCGGGAGAATGGTTTTCACCTTTGCTCTGGGAAGTAACTTTTTCATGGAGATCGCCAAGATCCGCGCAGCGAGGATCGCGTGGGCACAGGTTCAGGAATCTTTTTCAATTGCCTCACCTTCTCCGATGAGGGCGATTGGGCGAACCGGCAGATTCAACAAGACCGTGTTTGATCCTTACGTCAACATGCTGCGGACAACGACAGAATCGTTCTCCGGGGTTCTGGGAGGTTTAGAAGGACTAACGATAGGGGCATTTGACGAATGTGTTCGGGAGTCTGATGCATTCTCGCGAAGAATCTCACGCAACACGCACACCATCCTTGGGGAAGAATGCGAGTTGAACCGGGTTGTCGATCCGGCGGGAGGCTCTTGGTATCTAGAGTCATTGACGAACGAGTTGGTCAACGAGGCTTGGAAACGTTTTCAGGAGATCGAATCGGCAGGCGGCATCGTCGATGCTTTCCGTGGTGGAAAAGTTGCCGAAGTCTGTGCGCGATCTCGTGCAGAGCAGAGTAAGCGGCTCAATCAGCGTCGATTTTCGCTCATAGGAACCAATGTGTATGCAAATCCGGCGGAAGAGTTGATCGAGGCGCGTTTGCCCGACTATGAGGCTGAGAAGGATCGAGCGGTTGCTGCTATGGGCGACAAAGATCCGCCTGAATGGGAAGGAATGGATTTGCAGAGCTTGCTGGAGGCGGCGAAGAAGGGGGCCTCTGTTGGTCAGTTTCGGAAAGCATTTTTTCCGGAAACCGATGAAAAGGAAAGAGTTGCTGCCTTACCGCACGAGAGATTGGCGGAGGATTTCGAGCGGTTGCGGAAGAGTGCCTTCCGTTTCGAAGAAGAAACCGGAAAGCCGCCCGAACTGTTTCTCGTTAACCTTGGGCCTCTTCGGAAGCACAAAATACGGGCGGATTTTACTCGTGGCTTTTTTAGCTCGGGAGGATTCTCGGTGATCTATCCAGAAGGCTTTGACTCTCCGGAATCGGCAGTTGCAGCGTTGACGGAATCCGGTGCCAAAGTGGCTGTCGTCTGCGGAACGGATGACCAATACGGTGAGTTGTTTAGCGCGTTTGCCGAAAGCATTAAGGCCAGTAGCCCGGAAGTCACCGTGGTCCTCGCCGGACATCCGGGGGAGAATGAGGAGGTTTTTCGAAAGTCAGGAATGGACGAGTTTCTCTGGGTGAAGAGCGACAATTTCCTGCTCAATCGAGAGCTTCTTGAAAAAGCCGGTGTGACCTTGAATTGCTGAAACGAAAAATCGATGAAGAACCCAGATTTCACAAAAATCGATCTGAAACCCCCTCCACTTTCTGCAACGAGGGGAGAGTGGGAGCAATCCGTCAAAGAGAAGACTGGGCGTCCTGTTTCGGAGTGGGTGTCGGATACCCTGGAGGGATTTCCGGTTAACCCTCTCTATACGGAAGCTGACATGGAAGGGTTTGAACACCTTGACTTCACGGCTGGACTTCCTCCGTATTTGCGTGGTCCCTACGCTACGATGTATGTGACGCGTCCTTGGACGGTTCGGCAGTACGCTGGTTTCTCCACTGCGGAGGAATCGAATGCGTTTTACCGGCGAAACCTTGCAGCGGGTCAGAAAGGTCTCTCGGTTGCCTTCGATCTTGCGACACACCGCGGGTATGACAGTGATCACGAAAGGGTGGTCAGCGACGTGGGTAAGGCTGGAGTCGCGATTGATTCGATTCTCGATATGGAGGTGTTGTTTGCGAACATTCCCCTCGATCAAGTTTCGGTTTCGATGACCATGAACGGAGCGGTCATCCCGATTCTTGCTTTCTACATCGTTGCAGGATTGGAGCAGGGGTGCGACCTTGCTCAACTCTCGGGCACGATCCAAAACGATATTTTGAAGGAGTTTATGGTGCGGAACACCTATATCTATCCGCCCAAACCCTCGATGAGGATCATTGGCGATATTTTTGAGTATACCTCCAAGAATATGCCCAAGTTCAACAGTATCTCGATTTCCGGTTATCACATGCAGGAAGCGGGTGCGACCGCTGACCTCGAAATGGGCTACACCTTAGCCGATGGTCTGGAGTATCTACGGACTGGCACTGAAGCGGGTCTCTCTGTGGATGCGTTTGCACCGCGGTTGTCGTTCTTCTGGGCGATCGGAAAGGACTTTTTCATGGAGGTCGCTAAGATGAGGGCTGCCCGCATGCTCTGGGCAAAGATCGTGAATCGCTTTGGCCCAAAGAATCCGAAGAGCCTTGCTCTCCGCACCCACTCTCAGACCAGCGGATGGTCCCTCACGGAGCAGGATCCATTCAACAATGTGGTACGCACTTGTATTGAAGCGATGGCCTCGGCGACAGGCCACACCCAGTCGCTTCATACTAACGCACTCGACGAGGCAATTGCCCTTCCGACTGATTTTTCGGCGCGTATCGCCAGAAACACCCAGCTCTACCTTCAAGAGGAGACGGGGATTTGCTCGGTGATCGATCCTTGGGGAGGTTCCTACTATGTGGAAGCGTTGACTCATGAGCTGATGCACAAGGCTTGGGCTCACATTGAGGAGTGCGAATCTCTTGGTGGGATGACAAAAGCCATCGAGGAAGGTGTTCCGAAATTGCGAATCGAAGAGGCGGCAGCAAGGCGGCAAGCCCGGATTGACTCGGGGAAAGAGACTATCGTCGGGCTCAATAAATACCGACTCGAAAAGGAGGATCCTCTCGATATCCTTGATATCGACAACACCGCCGTCCGGGAGTCGCAAATTAAGCGTTTAGAGAAGTTGCGGACCGAACGGGATGAAACTGCGGTTCGCGAAGCCTTAGGCGCAATTGCTGAGGCTTCAGGAACAGGGAAAGGGAATCTCTTGGAACTGGCGGTCGATGCCGCTCGGAAAAGGGCTTCGCTCGGAGAAATTTCAGACGCGATGGAAGAACACTTTGGTCGCTATCGGGCGCAGATTCGCTCAGTTTCGGGAGTCTATGGACGCGAGTTCGGAAAGAGTGAGCAGGTGGATGAAGTAACGAGAAAAATCAAGGCGTTCTCCCAGGCGGAAGGTCGGCGTCCCCGGATTATGGTGGCTAAGATGGGACAGGACGGACACGACCGGGGAGCCAAGGTAGTTTCTTCAGGTTATGCTGATCTGGGATTCGACGTGGATATTGGACCCCTTTTCCAGACACCGGAGGAGACGGCTCGGCAAGCTGTGGAAAACGACTGTCACATTGTCGCCATGAGCTCGCTGGCGGCTGGTCATAAGACACTTCTCCCCGCTCTTAAGAGCGAACTCGAGAAGCTCGGTCGTCCCGATATGTTGGTCGTTTGTGGTGGAGTGATTCCCGTCCAGGACTACGAGTTTCTCTATGAGCATGGTGCCGCAGCGATCTTTGGTCCCGGTTCAGTGATTCCGGACACTGCGAACAAGATCCTTGATTTGTTGATGGAGGAATAGGTCTGCTGAGTTCGGAGGTGGACGCTGAGTAAGATCCGCGGATTACGCAGATGAGCGCAGATTTGGAGAAAAGGGATGACGAGACCTACGCTATCATTGGGGCTGCAATGGCAGTTCATCGAGAGTTAGGTCATGGGTTTTTGGAAGCAGTCTATCAGAAGGCACTCGCGAAAGAGTTCGATTTCCTTGGCGTTCCATTTACCCGTGAGTCGCGTTTGCCGATTTCTTATCGAGGAGAGATTATAGCGGAGTATCAGGCGGATTTCGTCTGTTATGGAACAGTGATCGTTGAATTAAAGGCGCTTCGTGAGATTGGCGGAAGTGAAGAGGCACAAGTAATCAATTATTTGAAGTCAACTGGCCTAACCCGTGGCCTCCTAATCAATTTCGGTGCTTCCAGTCTTCAGACAAAAAGATTGGTTTTCAATCTGCGAAAATCAGCGAAATCTGCGGATGGGAAAAGTGATTAGGTCCAGAGATTACTGAGTCGATGAACTGGCTTCGTCCCGATTTAGATCGAAACGGCAAGATTTGGCGGATAACGTGTCTGTTTGGGTTATCCGTCTGATTGAAAAACCAAGCTTAAAAATCTGTGTAAATCTGTATAGTCTGCGGACAACGAATGACCTCAGAAAAGACTAGACCAGAATGGACGCCCAAAGACGCTGACCCCAATTACTTTGCCTCTTTCGTGCGTGCGGGAGAAGAAGGAGCGGATGGTGCGAGGAAGTCGGTCCGACCTAGAACTCCTCCGCCCGATCCTGAATGGTTGGTTGAGGGTGTTCTGGAGGGTGAAAGAATG